>NZ_JABFCR010000029.1:0-30466 GCF_013087555.1 Mucilaginibacter humi | reverse complement strand
TTGTCAGCGCCAGCGTAATGATAGCTGTTATTATCAGCATCAGGCAGCCGAGAATAAGGCCGAAAAGCAATTGCATCCAATGACGCCGGCTTGGGGATAGTAACCAAAATGCTTTAGTTTGTTGCTGACAGACAGTTTAAATTTCAGGCCTTTCTCATGCGCTTTGAATTCCATTCCCCCTGCTATTCCGCCCAACAGCGTATCTAATGAAAACGAAGTAGATTCTAACTCCAGTTTTCCGGAGTCTAATTTATTGATGTCTAAGATGTCATTGATGAGCGTTAACAACCCTTCTGCAGAAAACTTAAGCATGTCAAGTTGTTCTTTTTGTTTTGCATTACTCTCATCGCTGATAAGAAGGCCCGCTATTCCAATCACGGAGTTTAAGGGTGTGCGCAGTTCGTGAGACATTGTTGAAAGGAAATTGCTCTTTGCTTCAGCAACATCGGCAAGCCGTAAACTAAGTAATTTACTTTCCCTTAAGTTTCCAAAAAGTACCCCATGAAAATAAACGTGCGAAAGCAAAATAACCAGCCAGTTAATTGCAATGTAAATATCGTTTAAGTTCTGCGGCAAAGGATGCAGCCCCGTAAAGCGGTATGATATGTAATGCACAAGTATCACCGACGCGGCTGCTATAACTGTATACACCGTTCCCCATCTTTTTCCCAGCCCATAAAAAGAGGAAATAACTACCATTACAATAGCCTGAAGTGAAACAACATCGGCACCTATTGCCTGGTTAAACACCCGATAGTATATATGAAGTATAGTGCCTAAGACCGCGTAGTGAATACCCCAATAGATAATTTTGGGGAACCTACGTAATATAAAAATGATCAATATCGATGTTAGTATAAGGCGTATCGCTCGGCCGGTTCCGTCGCCCGCATGGTTAACAACCGCATCATACCAATAAATGCTGCCTTTAACAACATTGGCTCCTAACATTAAAGTAAATAGCCGTAACTGCGCGTCCGGGAGAGATGCGCTACCTAACTGGTTGTTTAAATAAAGGGCCAGCCGTTTAAGGTTGCTCATTATGTCCGAAAGGGGTTTTTATTAACTTAACAGGATGCGAAGTTAAACAATCCGATAATGGCATACTTATACCGGCGTTATTATTACAACAAAATCGTTTGAGATAGTCAGGGTTATTTTATACTTATTATCATTTCTATTTCAAATTTCTTTCTTTTAAAAGATCTTCCAACCCTTTGTTCTTTTTCTTGTTCTTAACTGCTATTGGTATATAAATTAAGGGTATAAAACTTAATAAGCCGACACCATTTTTAACGGCGCTGTAAATTGCAATACCAATTAATACACCAATAATTACGGCATCGGTAAGGTTAGCAGATTTATTTTTTTTTGCCTCTTGTAGCAATTCTGGTCTGTTAATGTCGCTAATTCTTTTTGTGTCATTTGGTCTTGCAAGTAATTGTCGTACTGGTACGTTTATAGCACTATGTTACTAAAGTAATAAATCATAGCCTGTAAACAACAAAGCCCCGATATTTCTATCGGGGCTTTGTACCCAGCGCCGGAGTCGAACCGGCACGGTTTCCCACAGGTGTTTGAGACCAGCGCGTCTACCAATTCCGCCAGCTGGGCATTACTTAGTCTGAGGCCGTATTAACTGCTCAGAAGCGGGATGCAAATGTATTTAAACTCTCTTTAATTCGCAACAGATATTTTTGCCGATAATAAATATTTGCAATATCATTTAAACGGCTTTCTTTAGCAGTGTCATCCAGTTGCTCATAATCGGCGGTTAAGCTGTTCAACTCATCGCTCATATCGCCCTCAACGGCAAGCACTTCGGCGGTTATGCTACCCAGATCAGCAGGATTATCAACTTCCATCAGGCGCTCGTTAATATCCATCATCTCCATTAAGAAATCTGCCGGAAGCTGTGGCTTGGCCCCATCTGACACCAGATCATGCAGCCTTAAAATATATTCTAACCGCTTCGCGGGATCAGAAAGTGTTTGATAAGCCTTGTTATTTATCGTCGATAATTCCAGTATTTCCTGCTGTTTGGTATCGCCCTCGTTAGCATAAAAGTCAGGATGATATTGCTTACTTAATTCGTAAAACTTCTTTTTAAGCTGGGCGGCGTCGGGGTTAAACGATTGGGGTATGGCGTAAAAGTCAAAATAGTTGATCATAGTGCAAAGGTAGCAGATATGGTAACGAATTACATACCTACTTCATTACATTTCTTCACGCTATTTCATCATCTTTTCTCTACTATCGCTTTATACCTTTTTGGCTATTCCCAATGTTCATCTGCTAACTAAAGGGTTTTGCAGGAAATAAACAGGTACCGGTCGATCTTTCTTTCATCGCATTTAAGTTTTAACGCTCTTTGAATAAAAAAGAGCATTATGAAAGCATTCATTCAAAAATTAGCAGTCTGGTTAAAAGTATTGATCTACTTTCTGATCATGTGGCTGGCCACTGTCATCGCCGGTATTGTTCCGGCACTTAACGGGCTATTTTATTTTTTTGCAGTATCGCTATTGATTAGCTGGTTTTTACTCCGAAACGATAATTTGGGCCTGTCATCACTTGGTTACTATCCCCAAGCCAGGCGTCATTGGATGCAATTGCTTTTCGGCCTTATTCTCGGCTGCCTGATGCTGATAATAACAGCTATCATTACGCTGGCGCTGACAAAAGCAGAATGGTATTTTAACACGAGGATTGACCCTATATATATTCTGATCACATTCCTCATGTGCACCTGCTCTACCTATATCCGGGAGTTTGTATTCAGGGGTTATCCTTTCCAGGCGCTGTTAAAAAAATATGGCGCACAGGTTGCCCAACTGGCAATAGTAGTACCGTTCGGTCTTATGCATGTTAACCGTTCCATGTCCTTGCAGGATGCCGGCACAGTAATACTTACCACCGGGTTAGGCTCGATATTATTTGGCCTCGCCTATATCAAAACCAAAAATCTGATGCTGCCTACCGGGATACACACGGGCTGGAATTTTTTACAAGCGCTCATACCCCGCACTTCAGGCGCTGGCCCGAAAACATTGATAACGGTTAGCGGTGGCCAGCCCGGGTACGGTTCTGCTACTATTCTGCTGCCTTACCTGGTCATCGTAAGTATTGCCATTCTGTTACTTTTATTCATCAATGTACCGGGACAAAGGGACACGAAGAAATAAAGTATTGTACGTATTATAACTCAAAGCCGGAGTTTCTTAAAAAGCTGTTCGCGGTAATTTGCCCCTATCGGTATCTCAGCATTGCTTAATTCGGGGTGTTCCCTTTAACAGCACGGATCTTTTCCATATTAACGATATAGGACCGGTGTACCCTAAAAAACTTGTTTTGCGGCAGCATATCCTCCAGTACCTTTAAGTGCAAACTGGCCAGCAACCGCTTATCAGTCAGATAAACCGAGCAAAAATCACGCTCGGCCTGTATGTATATTATCTCACTATGATTTACGCGGATCAGCTTAGTACCCTGCCTGATAAAAAGATAATCGGGCATTTCATCTTTTTGGACGACAACCTGCGCAGAAGCATATAAGCGTTCAGTTACTTTCTGTACCGCCTGATAAAATCGTTCAAACACAATAGGTTTTACCAGATAATCAACCGAATTCAGTTCGAATCCTTCCACGGCATATTGCGAGTAAGCTGTTGTAAATACCACAAGCGGCGGTTTCCTTAACGAACGCAGGAATTCAGTTCCGCTGATCACCGGCATTTGAATGTCCAGAAAAACCCCGAGGTCGACCGAGTACTCATGTAAACCCTCATAAGCTTCTGTTGCATTCATACAGCTTTTTACCGGGGTAAGTTCCGGGATCCGTTCAATATATGTTTTAAGAATATCCCGGGCTATGGGTTCGTCGTCAACCACCATGCAGTTTATTTTCATGTTAATTGTATGGTTAAATCTACCGAATAATCAGTTGCGGATATAGAGGGCGCGTACAAGTAACTATCGGGATAATAGAGTGATAGTCTTTTTTGAAGATTTTTTAAGCCGATCCCCCGGTGCGCCCCTTGATTCGTTGGGGGTCAATACGGTTATCAAGCGTAAAGCGAAGCCTTCCGTTCAAAACATCTAAAAAGATGCTGATGAATGATCCTGGCTCGTCTGGACTGAATTTAAACGAATTTTCGATCAGTGGGATCAATAAAAGTGGGGCTATTTCATAATTGCCATCATCCATACTATAATTGAACACCACTTTTGTAAAATTTAATCTTACTTTTTCAGCTCGATATAATCATTGATCAGCTTGATCTCTTTTGTAAGGGGCATGCTGTCTTCATTTGAATCGTATAAAATATAGCGAAGCAGTTCTGAAAGGCGCGATACAAGATCTGCCGATCGTCCTTTGTCACCACTTATGATGAGGCCGTAAATATTATTCATCGTGTTAAACAAAAAATGCGGGTTTAACTGTGCCTTTAAGAAGTTAAATTCCAGCTGAACGTTTTCTTTTGCCAGTTTTAAGCTGTCTATATTGCGGCGATAAGCATTTAACATTGTTTTAAGGCATAAAGGAATAAATAGCGTAAATATGAGTGAAAATGGTGTACCAAAACTTATTAGGCGTTTGAGCACAATATTGGTAATATCTGAACTAACTAAATTGTAATAACTTGGTTGATCTTTAGCCAGAGAAACCATACACCCCTTGCATGTATTTAGTATTAACCTTTCTGTAAGGGTATCCGCCACCGTATATCCAACCAGTAGAGCGATAATGATGATAAATGTTGTTAAATATTTCTTTTTGCGCAGTATATGCTTCCATATCACATTAACCAATACATAATAAAAAGCAGCAATAAAGCCTGTGCCGAATAAACAGCTCATCGCTTTTACACCGACAGGGAGCCCGCTGTAAACATTAAACGTGATGAGCGTAAGATAAAATCTCAGCAAAAAGGAGTGTCCAAAAGACCACGTGCTGCGTAATACGATACGATGCCTTTGGGTACAATAAATAAGCTGCATTAAATATTGGCATAAGTAAATTTGCCATTTTATATGAAGTAAGCCAATAAAAAACGACGAATAGGGTAAAAAAGCCTGCAAACGTATTATAAATGCTGTAATCGCCGCCCTGCTACTTCATTACATTTCTACCCGCTATTTCCATCAACTTGTCCCTAAGATGCTCGGGATTAAAAGGCTTGAGTAAACAATCATCAATGAAAGGGTTTTGACTAACCCTGTCTATAGCCGCGCCGATAGAGGCAGTTACCGCGATGATGGGGATAGTGTTTTTATGAGGTAACGGTAAATGGCGGATCTGCTTAGCGGCCTCAAATCCATCCATTATCGGCATATTTATATCCATCAGGATCACATCATAATCATGCTCTATTACGGCTTTTATGGCCTTTTGCCCGTCCATTGCTACATCAGGAGTTATGCCCCAATTAGCCAGTATTTTTTGAGTACTAAAATATTCAGCTTTTCATCCTCTACAACCAGCACCCGCATTCCGCTGATCGCTGAAATCGCTTTCGGCGATTCAACAACCTCTGGCATAGTTGTAACCGGGTAGCTTAAATCAAATTCAAATTTAGTACCAATCCCTTCCTCGCTGTTAAAATTAAGGTGGCTGTTATGTAACTTAACCAGGTGAAAGGCAATGGTTAAGCCAAGGGTGCCATGAAACTGACGGCTGGTGCGTGATAAGGATGCTGCAAATGGTTCGAATATCTGCGCCTTTAATTCTTCAGGGATACCAATCCCCGAATCGGCGACACTAAAATGAAGACCGACTGTTTTACTATCTCTGTTAGTAATGCCCACCATCAACAGGACAAATCCTTTTTCAGTAAATTTAATAGCATTACCCACTAAATGAAATAGTATCTGGGTTAAACGCATCTGATCGCCCAACACGGTTACATCTTTTAAATTAGGATCACACTGACATTCCAGCTTTAGGCGCTTCTTTTTGCCTCGGGCTGAAACGTGCCCATGATACCAGCAATAAGCTCCTCTATTTTAAACGCCCTATTTTCCGGGGTAATCTTTTCGTTATTGATATTATTGAAGTCCAATACATCATTAATCGTAGCCATCAGGTTATCGGCAGAAAAACGCAGGATATTCAAACTCTCCATTTGAGTCGCCTTGGGGTTTTCCATCAATAAAATATTAGTCATGCCAATTATCGCGTTTAACGGTGTGCGCAACTCGTGCGACATGGTAGTCAGGAAATTTGTTTTTGCCGTTGAGATTTCCTCAGCCTCCAACAGCGCTTTTTGTAAACCAATCCGGAGGTTTTTTTCCTGATTGTTAGACTTACGCAACGCCTTAAAAAAGGAGTAATGAATAAACAATAATAATACAAAGTTGAAACAGGCTGTTAAAGCATAAGCATCGCTGTTGATTTTAAAATTTTGAACCGAGATATCATAATGAATATAATTTTGCAGCAGCACCTCGCCAATTATCAGTAATGTGGCAGCCAGGGGAATAAATAATGCCCCATTTAGGCCCCGGGATGTAGTAGGCACTGGCTAAAACCAATACCGAGTACTGCACCGTAACAATATTTACACCCGGCGTAAATAGCAGTACATTTGACCAGATTTGAAGGGTAAGGCAAATTATAAAAACATGTGTGGCGATGCGCCACCGGGCAGAGAGCAGGACGCCCAATCCAACCGAAAATAATATCGCAGCACTTATTGCTCGATAAAGCAGGAAATTGCGCTCCCGGAAAACGTAAAGTACACTAAGTATGATATAAAGCCCGATAAAGCACAGCAAACTAATCATCATTAACTTTATCCGGGTCCTGATAAGAAAATCGTCCTGCTGGTTTAGAAGGTGACGGTAACGGCTAAAAATATAATGTGGTAGCGCCATATAAGCGGTGTTTTGAGCTCAGAGTTCGTATATACAAGTTACGGCAACAAAATATATATTAAACCCTTAACAAGCTAAGTTGTTTCGGCGTTATGATAATTAATATGCTTACTTCCAATGTTTTAACAACTCTTAGCTCTATGCCCTGATATATGCCCCTCTTCTTTCCAAAAACTTACCTAAACTCCAGCAAATCAACATATAACAAACAGCGAACAATAACGATCCAGCGGCGCCCGGAAGTATGGCCGGAACACCACATTATTTATCCACTGGTATGCGCTGGTATCGTTTACGGGGATGAAGTATAACACGGTTACAAATAATTCAGAAAACAGGTATATTGTTAGCGGGTTTTTACCTGCGGTGATAAAGAAAGCTGCCCATGCCGTGTTGCCTTTACGGATCTCTATCAGGTAGATCAATAGAGAGATAATCAGCAGATCGATACCAACAGTTAGCAACACAAACGGACTTGTCCATAGTTTCTTAGCTATCGGAAAGGTTAAATTCCAGCATAAGGCGGCGAAGATTAAAAAGCTACCCCATAACATCAGCTTGGCTATGGTTTCGTAATTTTTTCCTTTTTGCTGGATAAATTCCCCGGCCAGGGTAGCCTATGGTTACGTTTACAATAGATGGCAGGGTACTTAGTATCCCTTCAGGGTCGAACGCTACGCCTTCGCCATGGTAAAGGTGTGCATCGCCTAATATAAACTTGTCGAGATAAGTACCGGCGTTGGTGAGCATGCCGTAAGGGTCTGTAGCATCGCCATAAATAAGCAATATAAACCAATAACCAAATAAAAGCACAAGGCTGCCTATAATTATTCCCTTGGCAGAAAGGAACCGAACCATTAATGCCGCAAACAAATATCCTAAAGCAATACGTTGAAGTACGCCCATAATACGCGTATGGCTAATTGGCTTTAACGTCCAACCGTTAGCCGCGTCATGGTTTACAAATGGGAACCAATACATCAGGTATCCCAATAAAAATATAATAGCCGCCCGTTTAAAAATCTTTAATAGAACGGCCGGTTGGCTAAGACCAGTAAACTTTTTCATAGAAAAACTCATAGCCGTACCCACCGCGAACATAAATGATGGAAAAACCAGGTCGGTTGGTGTAAATCCAAACCAATGCGCATGTTGCAAAGGCGCAAACGGCTCGGCACCGCTGCCGGGTGTGTTTACAATTATCATAAAACAGATAGTCATCCCGCGAAACACATCCAGCGAGGTAAACCTTTCCGGCCTTTGATCCATAATTATTGATTTGTTAAGGTTATTATCAGAAAAGTAATCTTACTATATAGTTGTATCTAAAGATAAATAATTTTTCACTGTAGCGTTTTACTATAATATTACGTCTTATCATTTTAAAATCATTAATGCAGGTAAGACTAATAATGAAAATATTCAGACTCCTATTAATAACATACTGTATAGCTTTTGCACCCGCCTGTAAAAAAATAAAGAAAACCCACAGCTTAATTTTGAACATGAAAATCCACGATGGCAATTCTATAATACTACAAACTCCGTGCTGCCCGACCAACAGGTAAATAGTATTGCAATTGATAAGCAAGGTATAAAATGGATTGGCACAGCAAATGGATTACTTCGGATTTCCGGCGATACATGGACCGTATATAATGACCAAAACTCGGGCCTGCCATCGTCTTTTATTTTATCAATTGCTGCACAGGATAATGGACTTGTGTGGATAGGAACGAATAAAGGATTGGCAAAGTTTAATGGAACAACCTTGGTCTGTTATTACAACTACAAACTCTATATTGCCAGATCAGCAAATTATGAGTCTTGCTCACGATACGCTAAACAAACGCACTTGGGTAGGAACACCAAAAGGGATAGTTGAAATTAGCGCGCAAAACCAATTGATACTGCATGATGAAACCGAAGGTGAGCTACCGCTTTCGATGGTGACAGATAAAAATGGCGCTTTATGGATAGGCGGGCATGAACCATTTAGCTTTAGAAGTAAAATTAAAAAATTCCAAAGTGGTGTGTGGACAGCATATCAACTAGATTTAATGGGATATCCCTCAACTTTTCCGTATGCAATCGGGGTTGATAAGGATAACGCAGTTGTAGCTACACTAACCGGCACCGCCGTTCATTCAGTTATTAAATTTAGTGGTGGCAAATGGAATGAGATTGCCTTGCCAGCGAAAGTGTTTGGGCCGCGAGCGCTGGGGTTGGAAGGAGATAAAGTATGGGTGGGTGGTACAGAATTAATGCGACTAAATGATATTCAGCCTGTGGTTATTAACATGCCGACAGATAATCCCGGAATCTTATCAATAGCTGTAGACCGGCAGGGCTACAAATGGTTGGGGACGACCCAACATGGTTTGATAATTTATCATGAGTAATTTACATCTTACTGTATATATATCACTGATGGTTTATTTAATATTTCAAACAAACAATCTTACCATCCATAGTTGTACCTATCAATTTGTCCTCATCAAAGAAACTTAACGGGTTAACCAGGCAGTTGGATAGTTTATGCACCCATGCCAACGAGCCATCTTCGCGTTTAAAAGCATAAATATTGCCTGAGTTGCTTAGTGTAAATACCAAACCGCGATGTTCCTCTATTAGTGATGGCGAGATATCATAACCGATATTTCTTTTAGCATTCCATTTTACCTCCATGGAATCGGCTTTGGTTGAGAAACCCAACACCTCTCCTTGCATGGTTTTTCCGTAGATCAAAGTGCTGTCTGCAGAAACACCCATAGCCTCACGGATCCTTATTTTGGGATCGCCTTTGCGCCATATAACTGCGCCGGTGGTGGCATTTAGGCAGGTCATGTACCTGTCGGGGGCTACAATAAATACCCTGTTACCGGTTATTACCGGCACGCATGATGCCGGCGAAAACATACGGTTAGCCGAACCATTTGTCCAGTTCCAAACTAATGCACCAGTTTGTTCATTAAGGGCGTAAAAATAATTGCCCCAACCGCCAAAGTATATTTTCCCGCTTTTTATTAGCGGCCGGGTTACAACAAAGCCTTTAACATCAGCAAAGTCCCACATCAAACTACCGGAAGCAAGATCATAACACCTGAAGTGTCCGTCAGATCCGCCACAAAACACCCGCCCGTTATTTATCACCGGTGATGCTACTATTGGTTTAGCTGCTTTAACTTTCCAGTTAATTTTACCGGTATTTTTATCAAGACAATACAGGTATTTATCGGTACTGGCAACAACTATATAATTTCCATCGGCATAAGGTGTGCTGTAAATTTTGCCGCCGGTTTTTGTTGCCCATAGTTGTTTGCCATTTTTTAGTCGATATGCTTTAACCCAACCTGCAGTATTGCTTATTATCACCCTGTCGCCTGCAATGGCATTGCCTGCGCCTATGTCGGTAACATCCTGTATGTTCCAAACTTTTTTATTGTACTAAAGCGTTTATTGATAGCAAAGGACGGGCGCGGATATTGATCGCTGTGTTCAAAACTATGGACGTATAGCCTGTCTTTTGTCCAGGTTGGTTTGGTTTTAACACCGGGAGTACGCTCATTATAAAATACCGAATCACCGGTGATGGTTACGATATTGTACCCCCTATTGAATCTTTGGCCCTTAAGTTTGAGCGGCCCATAACGCCCGGAATACCTTCAAAATCAAGATGGTGATTACTATGCCCGTGCCCGCAAATAATTAGCTGCGTATTGCGTGTTTTTAGCCGATTGATAACTTCGTACCAATTGTTAAGGGCAGAATCAATTGGGTAATGGTTCACAAATATAACCGGCGTTGTTTTTGGCGTCGCCTTTAAAACCGAGTCCAGCCAAACCAGGTTTTCTTGTGGCACCTGCCCCGGGCTCATCCGCATATTTGGCCCGCAATTGGTACCCGGAACAGGAAACCGCTATGATTAAACGCGAATGTCTCCGACCCGAAAACTGTCTTAAAGCTATTGCCGCCGCTTTCAGACCAATTCATATCATGATTGCCCGGTACAATATACCGTGGTTTGGTTAAGCCGCTTAAAAGCGATTTGGCAAGGGTTAATTCCTCATCTGCGCCAAACTCGGTTATATCGCCGGAAATGATTACAAACTGTAGTTCGGTATCAGCGTTAATATCGGCTATGGTTCTTTGAAGGTCAGCTACGGACGTCCCGCTGCCGATATGAATATCAGAAACATGAGCAAATTTCCGGCGGTAGTTTGAGCGTTGGTTTTAAAAAGGATTAAAATTAAAACTGCTGTCAGCCATGCTATTTTCTTCATCGGTGTAAATATCTTAAAGGATGCAATTTCGCTATATCCGGTTACTTTAACATCAATTAATATTAAACTTTGGTTACGGAAATAAATGTAGCTTCATTTTTACATGGATTTAACTTTTCTTGAATTATATTTAGGAAAAATTAAAATTGCCCCATGATCAAAAATCTTACCAAAATCACTTTTTTAGTAATGTTATCTGCTGCTGCATTTGCGCAGACAACCCCATCGGCTACTGCAACAACGGGCCAAAATCCGCAACGCAGGCGTAACGCTCCTCGCCCATACTCAATAACTGTTGTTAATGATACAAAAGTTAAAGTTGACACGGCCCAGGTAAGCGCTGCTTTTAAAGCAGTATATCCGGGATTTGCTGCTGCCGACGGTTACCGCACGGCAAGAGAAGTTACCATGCGCGTGATTGATACAAACGCTAAAGATTTTACTTTAAGCGCAAAACCAAAGCGAGTTTGTGGTAAATAGCAAGTGGATAAAAAATAAGAAGAACTTCGCCAATTTCCAAAACAGCTTGCAGGAAGCATTGCATAAAAACTGGAACTCGGTAGATACTACCATAAGAGATGGCTATCAATTGGTTTTCATTAATAAGAACTCGGATTTTAACCCTGCAATTAAAAAAGATCTGGTAGAGACTTACTTTAAGGTATTCCCTGCATTGGTTAGTAAATTTAATGATAAAACCACGCACGAAGTGGTGTTTGTTACAGACACTGCTTATAAAGGCGTAGCCGAAGCGAGTGGTAACCGCATTTTATTCAGTACTAAATACATGAATGCGCACCCTACCGATTGATATTGTAACACACGAAGGTTTCCATTTGGTACAAGGTTATGGCTACAGTGCCGGCCCGGTTTGGTTGACAGAAGGTATCGCAGACTTTATCCGTTATGAATATGGCGTGGATAATATCGGCTCAAAATGGTACTTACCTGCGTTTAAAGAGACCCAGAGCTATAAAAACAGCTATAGGGTTACCGCACGCTTTTTTGAATGGATAGAGCAAAAAGTAAAACCGGGGATGGCCGTACAGTTAGATAAAGAATTAAGGGCGCATACTTACACTGAAGGCACTGGGCAGCTTTATCCGGTAAAACCGTTGATGAACTTTGGGCCGATTATGCTAAGAACCCTGAAGTATCACTTCATTACAGCGGTAAAGAAAGAAATTAATCTAAACCATATCAGCAAAAAGGCCCGGTACATTATGCACCGGGCCTTTTTGCTTTTTCACGCTTGATATACAAAAGGCACAAGAACTATTTTACCTCAATTAAATACTTGCCTGAGCCGCATTTTATAATAGCGGTTTCATCGATATAAAGGGATTGCTTTTTACCATTAATATATACCGCCTGTCCGCTTTTAACAGGCAGATAAACATTGGCGCTGCTGTTTGTGGGGATAGTAACTGTCAAAAAAAAATTATTATTCTGTATCTTCCAATTCGTACTTATCCAACCATAAGGTGTATGAAACGTTCCGGATGCGTTGGTGATATCGCCCACAGGCTGCGGCCTTATTTTTAGCTGTTTAAAGCCCACGCTACCCTCCTCCTGTCCTATCCCGGCTAAACCGCTGTAAAACCATTCCATAATATGACCAAGCATCAGGTGATTGTTTGACACATTTGTTAATGCAGGCCATGACTCTGTAAGTGCTGTCGCCCCTTTTTTAAGCTGATAACCATAGCCCGGCACATCGTCGCGGTTATTCATCGCATAAATTATTCTCGACTGCTCGCCTTTATCCAATGCGTCAATTAAAAAATGAAAACCTATATCACCGGCAGTAAGCGCATAGTTATGTAATGCGATGGAATCTGTCAGATTTTTAAGTACTGCCGCTTTTATACTATTATCAACCAAACCTACACTTAAAGGCATAGCCATTGCCGTTTGGCTACCCGTGGAATAAACATTGGTTGTCGCGTTTAAAAACTTACCATTAAATGCCTGCTTCACAGCCAACGCCTGTTTGGTATATAAGGCGGCATCAGCAGTTTTATTTAATATTGATGACATTTTACTCAGCAATAAAACGTCATAATAATATATCGCGGTAGCGGTAAGTGCTTTTGGAGTTAACTGCGCCTCGCCGGGTTGACGCGGTCCGTAATCAAACCAGTCGCCCGTGCCATAATTTAAAATATGGTTGTCCGATTTACTTTCAAGGTAAGCCACGTACTTCGTCATCATCGGATAAGCTTTCTCCAAAATATCCTTATCGCCATACCAATTGTATAGTTGCCATGGCAATATAACCGCGCTGCTCCCCCATTCGGGCGAATCTAAAAAACCACCGCCGAAGCGTACAAACTCGGGTGCTATGTCAGGCACAAAACCTTTCGGGTCCTGCGAATCTATCAGGTCAAAAACCAGCTTACGGTATAACGCGTAGTTATCCGTGTTATAATGAATGGAGTTTCCCATCAAGTAATCCTGCTCCAGCCAGCTCAACTTCGCGGTGCGGACAATCAGTTACCACGCTCTGGTAGTTGCTTTTTATCGCCCAGTTGATCAGTGTGTAAATGCGGTTAAACAATTGGTTATCGCATTTAAAAGTTCCGTTTTGAGGTGATGAATTGCGGATATGTAAAGATGTAAACTGCTCCACAACCGGTAAGTCGCCTGTGCTTCCTGCCCGGATAGCTCCTTCCACCTGTATATATCTAAACCCATAATAAGTAAACTTAGGCCGGAAGGTTTCTACGCCATCGCCTTTTAAAGTGTAAGCGAAATAATATGGACCGCCAGTAGCACCCTGATTAGCCATTTTAGTTGGAGTTAATATTTCAGCCGGGCTAAGCTTTACCACCTGCCCTTTGCGCCCCTTAACTTTTAATTCGATAATACCGGAAGCATTTTGCCCGAAATCATACAAATAAACACCGGGTTTTGGTTGTGTTATTGTTTTAACCTTGAACGAATCCATAACAGCTACAGGGTAATCCGGGTCGGCAATTAATCGGCCAGTTGGTACTTTTACCAATAATGCTTTCTTCCATTTACTGTCGTTAAAGCCCGTTTTGTCCCAGCCTGCCTGCTCAAGCCTCGCATCATAATCCTCGCCTCCATAAATGCTGCTAAAAGTAATAGGCGATGGCGCGGTTGTCCAGCTTTTATT
The DNA here is from genome assembly GCF_013087555.1 of Mucilaginibacter humi. Classification (NCBI taxonomy): domain Bacteria; kingdom Pseudomonadati; phylum Bacteroidota; class Sphingobacteriia; order Sphingobacteriales; family Sphingobacteriaceae; genus Mucilaginibacter; species Mucilaginibacter humi. The sequence continues at coordinate 16,165 of NZ_JABFCR010000029.1, read as the reverse complement.
GCTGATCACATCATCGGTTGTTCCATCAACATAAGTCAATTTTACACGACAGATCAGCTTAGGCATCCCGAAGGCATCAACCATTTTGGTGTATCGTTCATGATTAATATAATAAAATCCGTTGCCTACGGTAACGCCTAAAGTATTTACGCCCATTGTTAATAGGTTAGTTATATCTATCACATTATATAAAACAGTTTTGTCATAATAAGTCCAGCCGGGAGTTAAGAAACCATCACCCGCCTTTTTACCATTCACGCTCATCTCGTACTGTCCAAGCCCACTGATGAAAGCGTAAGCGCTAACGACTTTTTTATCAGTCTTAAATTCTTTACGGAAATATGGTACTACACTACGTTCTTTAGCCCTGTTACCCAGAATTTTTAAAGCAGGTTTATCGGGGCCATGTATCCCCGGGACTACCCGCATGGAATCCGGCAGATCTTCATATCCTATCCATTTTGCGTTTTTCCAGTCAGCAGCACTTTCCAAGCCGGTGCAAAAGCGACTTATTTTGCTCCAGACTGATGCGCGGTTATTTTTATCCCAAACCTTTACCTTCCAATAATAAACCGTACCGGGTAATAATGCTTTACCTTTATAGGGTACCAAAACGCTTTCGTTTGTTTTTACTGCGGATGAGTTCCAAACATAATTGCCTGCTTTTAATTTTGGGGGCGAGGTAGCTATAACGATTTGATAAGCAGTTTGACTTTGACCATTTTGGGTTGATGAAAGTTCCCAGCCAAAATGCAGGTTTTTTATTGATACACCTAAAGGGTTAACCTTGTTTTCGCACAAGGTTTTATTAACGATTAATTGCGCGTGGATATCAGTAAAAGCAACAAATAAAATAATAGCGGTTAGCAACGCTCTTACAGGCGCTTTTTTCTTAGGGTGGCTCATTTACAGGTATGATTGGTTATCTGAAATGTAATATATGTATTTATGATAATGTTGTTAAATTTAGCAAACAAAAATATCCCTGATGACCAAAACTTACTTTGATTTAAAAACCTGCGCAATATTTAGCCTGGTAACACTTTTTACGATATCCACTTTAGCGCAAACCAATTTAAGCCGCAAAAAAGCCGACCAAATAGCTGCTGCCGAGCTTCAGACCCAAATGGAACTGCAAAAACCAAAAGCCGAGGCCGAATGGGCAGCACACCAGATCCAGTATAAAAACTTCATCATGAAGTTTACTACACAAATATTTGGCGATAAACCTGCCGGTGGCCGTAGTTTATATATCTCGCTGCATGGTGGCGGCGGTACCGCACCAAGGGTTAACGACCAGCAATGGGAAAATCAGAAGAAACTTTATAAGTTAAAAGAGGGCGTATATTTTGTACCGCGATCGCCCGTTGATGCCTGGAACATGTGGCATGATTACCCAATGGATGAGCTATTAACCGAGGTAATTAAAAGCGAGATAGTGATGGATGACGTAAACCCGGATAAGGTTTATGTGATGGGTTACTCGGCCGGCGGCGATGGTGTGTTTCAACTGGCGCCGCGCCTGCCCGATTATTGGGCAGCGGCATCAATGATGGCGGGCCATCCCGGCGATGCGCAAATTCTGAACTTAAAGAACGTACCCTTTATGGCATTTGTAGGCGGTAAGGACGCGGCCTATCACCGTAATGAATTGGTTGCACAATGGGGTAAGCGACTGGATAGTCTACAACAAGTTTATCCCGGTAACTTCACCCACGAAACCCATGTTTACCCCGACATGCCACACTGGATGAACAGGAAGGACACCATAGCTGTGCCATGGCTGGCATCGTATACCCGTAACACTTTACCAAAGGATGTGATCTGGATCCGAGGATGATATCCTGCGCGATCAGTTTTACTGGCTGGGCATGCCATTGGAAACAACAAAGAAAGGCCTTAAAGTACGTGTGGCGGTAAGCGGGAACGATATCAATATTTTAGAGAATGAGCAAGAAGTATTGTATATCTACTTAAATGACAACTTATTAAATCTTGATAAAAGGTAACCGTTACCATAAATGGCAAGCAGGTATTCAACAAAAAGGTGCCGCGTAATGCCGATGTTATTAAGCAGTCGATTGCGGCAAGGATGGATAAGAGTTTGATATTTACGGGTAAGCTAATGGTTAAGAATGGCGAAGTGACAGCTATATAGAATCGCTGTAGAGACGCAACGCATTGCGTCCCCCGCTGACAGGTATTTTTCTCTTAAGTAAGTTAATTATTACAATAGCCCTTACGTTTATATAATTTCCTATAATTGGGATGTAAAGCCGCATAACCAACGGCTCCCCTATTACCAACTATTTAGGCCAATTAACATATGAAACTAAAATTACTTTTTCTTACCCCTTTACTATCTGTAAACTTTGCATTTGCACAACAACCCGACCTGGTGCATTATGTGAATACCTTACAGGGTACTAACTCCAAGCACCAGCTAACTCGAGGTAACACCTACCCCACAACTGCATTACCTTTTGGCATGCATACCGGACACCGCAAACCGGCAAAAACGGCGATGGCTGGAAATACCAATATTTTTTAGATCATATCCGTGGTTTCCAGCAAGCACACCAGTGTAGCTCGTGGACGCGCGACTACGCCGTATTTTCATTAATGCCGATGAGCGAGTTAGTTGTGGACGAAAATAAACGCGAGGCCAGGTTCAGTCATACTCACGAAATCGCGAAGCCAAACTACTACAAAGTTACGTTTGATAATAAGATCACGACAGAGATCTCACCTTCTGAACGCGGAGCGCATCTTCGCTTTAGTTATCCATCAGGCAAAAAAGCTTTTTGGTTCTTGATGGTTATGACCGTTTAAGTGGTGTAAAGATCCTCCCAAAAGAAAACAAAATAACCGGGTTTGTAAATAATGGTGCGGGGTTTAAAAGAGGCTGGAAGAGCTATTTTGTAATACAGTTTGATAAACCCATTAAGACTTTTGGTACCGGGAAAATAAAAAGAATACCATTAATGCTGATTCGACCGAAGCACAGGGCTTGGGCAAAGGCGCTTATATTCAGTTTAAAGATGGTGCGAAGGTGCAGGTTAAAACAGCATCATCTTACATCAGCGCAGAGCAGGCACAGTTAAACCTCGACCGCGAGTTAGGCGCAGATAAAACTTTAGAACAAACCAAAGCCAACGCTGCCGCGGTTTGGAATAAATCGTTAGGTAAAATAACTGTTGAAGGTGGCAGCAAAGAGGATATGGAAACTTTTTACTCTTGCTTCTTCCGCGCCAGCTTGTTTTCAAGAAAGTTTTACGAAATAGGTGCCGATGGTAAGCCATATTACTTTAGCCCTTATGATGGCACGATACACCCCGGATATATGTATACCGATACCGGTTTCTGGGACACGTTCCGTGCGCAGTTCCCGCTTAATGCTTTGATCCAGCCCGAAATGCATGGCCGGTATATGCAGGCGTTACTTGATGCTTATAAGCAATGTGGCTGGTTACCATCATGGTCGTTCCCGAGCGAGGGTGGCAGTATGATTGGGAATCACGCAATTTCTTTATTGGCAGATGCCTGGGCTAAGGGTATCCATACTTTCGATCCTAACGAAGCATTGGCGGCTTATTTACATGAAGCAGGATCAAAAGGGCCCCGGGGCCTGCAAACGGCCGGGACGGCTGGAAAGAATACTACCAGTTAGGTTATGTGCCTTATCCTAATTATCGCGAGTCTACAGCTAAAACGCTGGAGTATGCTTATGATGATTGGTGCGGTTACCAGTTAGCTAAAATGACGGGCAACAAATACTACATGGACGTATTTGCCCGCCAGATGTACAACTACAAAAATGTATATAACCCCGCCACCCGTTTTATGCAGGGAAAAGGTGCCGACGGGCAATGGACGAAAGATTTCGATCCGATTGAATGGGGCGGCCCGTTTACCGAGGGCAACTCATGGCATTATACCCGGTCGGTTTTCCGGATACACAGGGTTTAATTAACCTGATGGGCGGTGACAGAAATTTCACAGCAAAGCTCGACTCGGTATTTACCGAACCTAATAAAGTTAAAGTTGGTACTTACAGGGGAATGATCCATGAAATGACCGAAATGGTGATGGCTAATTTAGGTCAGTATGCCCATGGCAACCAGCCTATTCAACATATGGTTTACCTGTATGACTATGCAGGCCAGCCGTGGAAAGCGCAATTCCACTCACGCGATGTTATGTATAAACTTTATAACGCAACTGAGAACGGTTACCCGGGCGATGAAGACCAGTGGACAAACATCATCGTGGTATGTGTTAAGCGCTTTAGGCTTTTATAGTGTAACCCCGGCACCGGCGAGTATGCTTTTGGCAGCCCGATGTTTAAAAAGATCACCCTGAACTTAGAGAACGGTAAGAAATTTGTAATTGATGCCGCGGCTAATGATAAGAATCATGTTTATATCCAATCGGCAAGCCTTAATGGTAAAACTTATACTAAAAACTTTATAACGCATAGCGATTTGGTGAACGGCGGCACTTTAAAATTGGAAATGGGTAACAAGCCTAATGAACAAAGGGGACTTGGTGCCGGCGATAAGCCATTCTCTTTAACCAGATAAAATATGTTAAAACGGGCGGGATTAGTATTTACGGGGTTATTGCTGGCCAATTTGGCTTGTGCGCAAACTTCTACTGATACTAATCCCCTTTCAGGCGTTATTGATTTTCATTGCCATACAGGGCCTGATGTTATCGCCCGCGCCATAAGTGATATTGACTTAGCTAAACTGGCTAAGAAAGAGGGTATGCGCGGCATCGTTCTCAAGAACCATTATTTTATGACTGCAGGCCGTGCGCAAATTGCTATGCAGGAAGTACCCGGGATAGAAGTATTTGGTGGCATTGTCTTAAACCGTTCTGCCGGTGGGATTAATGCCGAAGCAGTGCGGCGCATGGCGCAATTTGAGGGCCACAGAGGCAAAGTTGTCTGGCTGCCTACCGCTGATGCCGAAAATGCATTCGAACATGCTCCCGGGCCGCGACAGTTTGTTTCGGTGGTTAAAGATGGAAAGCCTGTGCCTGAAATGGCCGAAGTATTCCAGATCATCGCCAAAAATAACCTGGTGTTTGAAACCGGGCATTCAAGTCCGGCCGAGTCATTGATACTAATACCGGCAGCTAAAGCCGCGGGCGTTAAAAATATTGTGGTAACCCATGCCATGCTGCTTGGCGCTACCTTGGATCAGATGAAACAAATGGCTACTATGGGTGCGGTGATTGAGTTTTGCTTTCAACCCGCGGGTTTGCCTAACGCGAAGGATAAAGAAGGAATAGCTAAATATGCTAACGCGATTAAGTCTATTGGCGCCGATCATGTTATTATCGATTCCGACCTGGGGCAAAAGAATAACCCCTTGCCTCCTGATGGATTACGGGCATTTATAGCAACCTTAAAAACAAATGGCTTGAGCGAGCGTGAAATAGATTTGATAGCCCGCAAAAATCCGGCGAGGTTGTTGGGATTGGATATTAATTAATCACCTATCACTTTACATATAATGAGAAGAGCAATACTGTTATCGTCACTAACACTGTGTCTTACGGCAAATATTTTTGCTGCAAAACCCGGAAAACCATCGATTACCAAAACAATTTATGGTGAGATTAACGGGCAGCACATTTACCAGTACACGCTAACAAACAGCAGCGGCATGCAGGTTAAAGTTATTAATTATGGCGCTACTATAACTGATATCCTCGCCCCTGACCGCGATAATAAGTTAGGCGATGTAGTATTAGGCTTCGATTCATTAAAACAATATCTGGGGCGTAATAACGCTTTGTTAGGGGCCGCTGTTGGCCGGGTAGCAAATCGTATAGCCAAGGGTAGATTCACACTTGATGGTAAAGAATATTTGCTGCCGTCAAACATCCACAGCGGACCGCGTGGATTTGATAAACAAGTGTGGGCCATTGAGGAGGTGCCCGGAAGTAAAGAAGTGGCTTTAAAGCTGACTTACTTAAGTAAAGATGGCGAGAATGGTTTCCCCGGTAATTTAATTACTACCATTACCTATACCCTGACAAACAATAACGAGTTAAAGCTGAGCTATAGGGCAACTACTGATAAAGCAACGCCGGTAGTGATAACTAATCATACTTACTTCAATCTATCAGGTACTACAGATAAAGTAAACAACACGCAACTTACTATTCTTGCTAATAAATATCTGGAAGCCGATAAAGACGTAATGCCAAGTGGTAAATTATTAGATGTAAAAGGTACGCCTTATGATTTTACTCAGCCTAAGGAGATCGGTAAAGATATCGCGGCAACCGGCAATGGTTATGATTTGAGCTATGCTTTGAACAACGCATCTGGGAAATTAGCGCTTGCTGCAACTGCATATGAACCCTTAAGCGGGCGCGTGCTGCAAACTTACACTACCGAGCCATGCCTTATAGTATATACAGGCAATCATTTTAATGAAAGGATTATCGGCCGCGGCGGACAGCACTTTAACAAATGGGGCGCGCTTTGTTTGGAGACGATGCATTTTCCCGATTCGCCTAATCAACCAGGTTTTCCTAACGTGATTTTAAGACCGGGCGAGATTTTTAAATCGGAAACTGTTTATAAGTTTTCAGTAAGGAAGTGATAAGTATCTACTTGCCGAAAAACGGGGTATTCCGTAATGGCAAAGTACAATAGCTTGCCCATGGGTATAAAAAAATTCACCACTTAATCACTTATCAAAATGAATTTTCAAGGGTCATCTGTTATATTCGCAGCTTATTAATTAATCATAATACATTTATTTATGCATATATCTTATCTTAATTTTATCAGAATATTTATCTGTTCGGCAATATTTTTAATTGGCTACGTTAAAACTGCTACCGCTCAAACTAACGAATTATCGGGATGGGCCGCATGGTTTCATACACAGCGTTTCTCAAAACATTGGGGCGCATCGTTCGACGGGCAGTTCCGCTCGGCGCACCATGCAGATTACCTGAAAAATGTTTTACTGCGTCCTAACCTAAATTACTATTTTGGCGGTAATAAAAGCGCAACTTTAGGTTATGCGTATGTATCAGCAAATGGCCGTACCGCAACAGGCGGTAAAACGTTCCGCAGCGAAAACAGGATCTTTGAACAGTTTATAATTTCGCAAAAGGCTGGTATAAATACAGCTATTACACATCGCTTCCGTTTAGAACAGCGTTTTTTGGGTGCTACGCCAACACAACAAGAAGTATTTTCACAACGGGTAAGATATTTTATAAGGGGCGTTATTCCGTTTAATAACGAGCCAACTTTTACTAAGGGGACTTTCCTTGCCTTGCAAAACGAAGTGTTTGCCAATATTCAAAACAATGACAAAATAAACAATCATGTTTTTGATCAAAACCGCGCTTATGTGGCTTTGGGTTATCGTTTCAGTAACAGAATGGATATAGATGCAGGTTATTTAAATCAATATGTGCAACAAACGTCTGCACATACCATTAATCACATAGCGCAAATAGCCTTATATACCAGGTTTGGTAAATAATAGAACATAACGAGGAAGATTCGTTACTTAACATACTGCCGCCTGACTTATAGTTGGCGGCATTTTTTTAAGAAAAGGATTTGGGAATTAGTCGTGCTGTTTTTCGCCGGCTAATGGTAAGCTTGATATGTAAAGTACGATACCGATACCAAAAACGATAAAACCGCCATAAGCTAAACCGGCAGAGGCACTTATGCCATTTCCTGAATCAGCTGCGTTTAAAGCATGATCAGGCGTAAAAACAAACGCGCCAGCTACTATTAATATACCAACTAAAGTAATTACAAGTCCTAAGGTCTTTTTCATATCAGATACACAAAAATATATAGCGCAAATATATAAACTTTGTGTTTTAATTATATATCCTTAAAACAATTCTTTTGGTTATCTGCTTCTATAGGCAACATTTATTTCTGATACCTATAGACATGATAATATCCCTACCCCAATTTAACCACAGATGCTTATATGTAAAAAAAGTTGCAGTCATCTTTACATTCCTTGTAAGCTGTTCATTTATAACTACCAAATTGTATGCGCAGGTACCCGCCACGTACGAACAACCGGTTAAAAAAGACAGTATACCCAAACCCCGGTTACGCTGGCGCGACCGGCCTGCTCATTTTGACCGCGCGGTAATTGAATTAGGGTTGATGGAAATAATCCCATGGTCGTATGATAAGTTTATAGCTAAAAAGGACTATGCCGATATATCACTTAAAAGTGTTCGTAACAACTTAAAACCCAACAGTTGGGCTTGGGATGATGATCCCTTTCAAACCAATCAGTTTGGACATCCATTTCATGGCAGTCTGTTTTTTAACACTTTCCGCTCTAATGGTTACACCTTTTGGCAATCGGTACCAGCTGTAATGGTTGGTAGTTATGTATGGGAAACCACCGCCGAGACCCAACCCCCTTCTCCTAACGACTTTATAAATACCAGTTTTGGCGGTATAGTATTGGGCGAAATGACCCACCGCCTGGCCAATAAACTGGTAAATAATCAACGTACCGGGGTTAGAAGACAGGCGACCGAGGTTTTAGGTTTTATCATTAATCCGGCTAACGGGCTTAACCGTATTTTAGATGGCAAATGGGGAAAAGTGGGGCGCAACTCCAAGATCGACTCGTCGATAATAACTGCCGAAATTGACGCAGGTGTACGTACTTTTAATCGAAGCAATACTAATATTCTACACAACAGTAATTTTGGATGGTACGGCCATGTTAAAATATTATACGGAACTCCTTATAAAGATTATGACACCCCGTTTAGTAACTTTACTATGAACGTTGAATTTGGCAAGGATGACAGCTCAAAGGTAAACATGGTTAGTGTATATGGCTCATTAAAAGGCTGGGAAATTAAAACCAACGAAAAACTACAACACGTGGCTGTACTTTCCGCAAATTATGATTTCCTTCATAACTCGGCTTTCTTTTATGGCGCGCAAAGTGTTAAGATGAACCTGCTGTCAGAATATGATCTTTCAAAAAAACTCAAGATTAATACTGTATTTGGTGCAGGGCCGATATTACTTTCGGCTACGCCTGATCCTTACCTTTATTATGCCAATGGGCGAAACTATGATTATGGTACCGGCGCCTCTGTAAACGCCAGTGGGGCTTTAACCATATTGAACCATTTTACTTATGGGATAAACTATCGTGGCGGCTGGACGGTAACCATAAACGGGCATCCATCGCATTATTTTTTACATACAGTTTCAAGCGAAGCAACTATTACGCTTTCAAAGAATTTTGCGTTTAGTGCCGAGTCGGGGTATTTTGCCTTGCATGGCAGTTATCAAAAATATGCTGATGTAAACCGGAACTATCCTTATCTGCGTTTTTCGAGTCGGTATACGATAAGTTTTTAAACGATAATTTTTATAACGTTAAGATAAGGTGTACTGTTTTGTATACTATAATTTCATTATTAAGTTTTTTGGTTGTACATTTAATTCCCTTTCACAACAGGATCCGTCTTTAATACAGGCAGTTGCATAATAGGCATACTATTTGAATACTGTTTGATGGCTGTGTAAAAGCGGATTAAAATGAAGAAACTTATCCTATTTATTTTTATTTTGACTTACGGAATTAGTTCGTATGGTTATACTTTAATCACTGATACTGTTGTTAAACAACCTGTAGTGACTACCCTAAGTACATTAGATAGTTTAAAACAACAATTACAATTAGCTACTAACGATACTTTAAAGTCAAACCTGTACACTCAAATAGCTGCCGAATATTTAAAATACGATAACCCGGATAGCCGTACTAAAAGGTTTTATCAATCGCAGGCCTTAAATTACAGTTATCTTGCACTGCATTCATATTCTAATTTAAGCGATACCGCCGGCTTATGTACCACTTTTAATAATCTGGCAAAGGTTTACCGGTCGCAAAAAAAATATCCGCAAGCAAAATGGTTCATCCTCCAATCAAATAGCTTATCGCGTGCTAAAAAAGACATCCCTAATATAATGGCATCACTTATAGTTTTGGCCAATATTAAAATGGAGATAAAAGATTACAGTCTTGCCATGCGCGATCTGAATGAGGCTTTGAAACTGTCTATTGATAATCATCAGCCTAAAACTGAGTCAAAGGTTCAGGAAAGCTATGCATTGCTTTATACGCATTTAAAAAATTATACCAAGGCAGATATCGCGTCCAAAAGGCATGATTTTATTGAGGATAGCCTGCTTAAAGGTCAGGAGGTAATGATTGCTAAAGCGCAAGATTCCTTACAGGTTAAAAAAAAAAAGTATATCCCGTGAGCAGGAAACTTTCCAAAGCAAACTACTCCAAAAAGATAGCCTCATTATAATACTGGTTATTGTTATTGGCTTGTTAAGTATAGTTTCAATATTCTTCTACAGGAAACGCAAACGCAGGAAACGTAATAATAACGGTTAAACTTCGTATCTCAATTATTGTCTTAGTAACATATGAAGATCTTTATTCTATCGCTGATATTAGCATTTAGTGTAATTAACCAACCCGGAGATAACCCAAAGCCCGGCGACAAAAAGTTTAAAAAACAATTTTTAGAATCAATTAACCGCATCCGTCAAAGAGGCTGCAATTGTGGTACTACCTATATGCCGCCCGTACCTCCTATAACCTGGAATGACGAATTAGAAAAAGCAGCTAAAGGCCATGCTGTTGAAATTGCTAAGAAACATTTTTTCAGCCACATTAGTAAAGACGGTCGCACTGCGATGACAAGGGCCGAAAATGCAGGTTATAACCATAAAGGTTTTAGAAGCTTTACTGTAGGCGAAAATATTGCGCAGGGACAACCAACTATTGATATAGTAATGGCTGGCTGGTTTAAAAGCGAACCGCATTGTATGAACCTGATGAACCCAGATTTTAAAGAAGTTGGCGTTTGGGTAGATGACACCTACTGGGTGCAGGATTTTGGCGGGCGCGAAGAATTTTCGACCGAAATGCAGCGGATGATAAAAAGCGGGAAAGCTACTATTATACAGGGGAAAACAGCAGAGCATCACTAAGTTTGAGCAATTACTTAGATGTATTTTGACTGCGTTCCGGCCGTGGGCCGCGTTGGTGAATAATTAACCCGTTTAAAAAATTACGCAGGATCTGGTCGCCACAGGGCTTAAAGTTGGGATGATCATCCGCACGAAATATGGCACCAAGTTCGGTTTTAGTGATCCGGAAATTTGCCAGCTCTAACACCTTTACAATATCATCATCGGTAAACTTCATAGCTACCCTCAATTTTTTCATTATATCATTGTTACTCATATCGTTCTATCTTGATATTTCGATCTTTACTTTTTTATTCTTTATTTTTTCGCCTTTTAAACGATCAACTAATTTTTCAATCTGTGTGCGCTTAACCGCCGCATAGGACGTGTTATCTAACACCTCTATTAACCCCAGTCATCCTTTGGTAACTCACCTTTTTTTAATAATAACCCAACAATATCTACTTTGTTGATCTTATCTTTTTGCCTGCGGCGATGTACAAAGTGGCCCATGGCGTAATTTCAGGTAAAGATAGGTTTTCGGGTAATTCTTCTATCTCCGGTTTTTGTTTTAAGTAGTCCTGCTTTTCATCTTCACTTAATATCAGGTATGCGGTTCCCTTGGCGTGCATCCGGGCCGTGCGGCCATTGCGGTGGGTAAATGCCTCTTCGTTATGCGGCAGCTGGTAATGGATAATATATTCTATCTCGGGTATATCCAAACCTCGCGACGCAAGATCAGTGGTGATCAACAACCGGTGACTGCCGTTCCTGAATTTTAACAATGCCCGCTCCCTGTCCTCCTGCTCCATGCCGCCATGAAATATATCATGTATTATACCACGGCCCCAAAGCAAATCGCTGATTCGGTCAACCGCTTCACGATGGTTACAGAAAACCGGGGTAGTTCTGTTTCCTATTTTACATATTAATGAAAACAAGGCATCTAACCTGTCTGCCGGTTCTGCTATAACAGCTTTCAGTTTTATATCAGGCGTGTTGGATTTATTGCTGAGGTAATCTAACTGTACAGGATCTTTCACACCTGTAAAATCAGGTATTTCATTCATCCCGGTGGCTGATGTAAGTATTCGCCTGCCTAAGTGTTCTAACTGGCGGATAATTATGGCCATATCTGTTTGAAAACCAAAATCTAATGATTTATCAAACTCATCCAAAACCAATGTGTGGATAGCCTCGGTACTAAAGTTTTCATGTCGCAAATGATATGCTATGCGACCCGGTGTACCAATTAAAACAGCCGGCGGCTGCGACAGGTTATTCTTTTCTATTTTGGTGGAATGCCCGCCATAACAGCAATTAACCTTAAAGCCGCTGGCTATTGTTCTGAATACCTGTTCTATCTGTAAAGCCAGTTCGCGCGATGGCACCAGTATAAGCACCTGCACCAGGTTAACATCCGGATGCAGTGACTTTAATACCGGTAATAAAAAACCTAATGTTTTACCCGAGCCTGTCGGCGAAAGTAAGATCAGATCACGTTTTGAATCGGCATTTATTGCCGCATTCTGCATTTCGTTTAATGCGGTGATCTTAAGGTTTTCAAGCGCTTTTTTATCATGGCGCAAAGATACGGGTAATAAAACTATTTACCTCCCTTTGCCAGGGGCCAACGCCGTAGTAGTGGTATAATACTTGGCTATCATATTAGGCACCTCCCATTTAGGCATATTACCGTTACGCAGATAATCTAAATACTTTTCGGTTACCCTTCCAAAATGCGCTTCGTGCCCGTCTTTATATTTTTCGGGAATGATAAGCACCCAGCCTTTGTCTTGCTTTTTTAGTTCGACGCCCGGATACTTAGCCTGGATTAGTTTTAACTTCTCCACCAACGTTTGCTCAAAATCAACACTTGCATTTACCGGCTCTATATATAAAACCGGGGTAAATTTTTCTGCAGCGCCTTGCCTTACATAAAGATCAGCCTTAGTACCGTGCAGCACAGAATAATGGCTGTCACCGCTTCCCGGAGGCGCTGAATAAGCCCATTTAGCTGTTAGCTTAATGTTGGTGCCAAATAATTTATAATTAACAGAGCCATTAGCATAAATCTTAAGTATAGTATCCTTTACCACATTCTTTTTCAAAATTCCGGGAAAGCATTTAGCTTGGTTATGGCTTTAAACTGGCTAAGCGTAACTTCCGACGGCCACCTCTTGGCGCTGTTAAATTTAATATCTTTTTTATAATCAATTATCCTGTCAGGGAAGCACTCCCATTGTGTAAGGTCTACTAAATGCACACCTACATCCTGTAAACCTTCACCCTGTTGTTTCACATCAAAAAACCAGGCCGGACGGCTTAATACGCTACCCGACACATATTTATAAAAATAGTGTACGCTTTCCATCTCGACAGCCGGGTTTTGCGGGGTGCCTTTTTTAAGCTGACCAAATACTTCGGGTATCATAGCAAATTCACGCTGCAGGTTGTTGGTTATTTCATAACGCTCGGTCATGATATCGTACAGTACCAGTTTCTTCTTAGCGGCATTAGCAAAGGCGCTTTTAAGCATCTCAAAATGCTGATTGTCAATAGCCATTGGTTTATCGCCCAAAACATTAAAACCAGCATCAATAGATCGTTTTACGTATTCGGTTTTCTTTTGATTATTACCCGCCATCACCACTACATTGCCTTTTTTTCTTTGATCATTTTATCAAAGAAATCATTACCGGCATATACCACCTCGTTCCAATGCGATGGATCAGCAGGGCGATGGTTATAACCATCTATCTTACTTAAATGCGCTTGCAGGTCGGGGCCTTGCGGAGCATATACATAAACATTACTTCCAACATCATTTAAATCTGTTTTTTGCACCAATGCGGCATGAAAGTGGCCCGGATCCAAAGTTATCAGGTTAAACTTGCTTGCTTTTTTACCTGCGCAATTGCCGGTATTGTTAGCAATATTGCACCCGCAGCAACACAACTATTAAAAATATTTTTCATAAAAATTTAAGATTAAAACCAAACGCCCTGAATTAAAAAGAAAACACCAATACCTGCAAAGAGTATGCTAACCAGCCACAGGCTTTTGCGTTTAACAATAATAGATATAGCGCCTATGGCAATTGAAATTTGAAACAGCGTTATGCCCCTTGCAAAAACGCTATGTTTGGCAACATGCACATTTGATTCTTTTTGAAACTCTTCTGCTTTTTCTTTTATTTCTGCCTGCTCTTTTTTGTTTTCTTGTATCTTTTCTTCATCGGCAACAATTGGGGTTTTGCCGAAAGCAAGCAATAATTTATTGGTTTGATTTAGTGTTTCTGATTTAATGCCCTTTGCACGGTAATATGCCCATTGGTCTGAGGCATGGATCTGGGCCAGCATAGCTTCATCCGCGTGCTCGCCGGCCAACAAGCCGGTTATGGCAGCCAATACTGCTATTAACGCTGTAGAAAGCGCCACAAACAACACCCACCGTTCTTTGCCTTCGGCCAGCATATGGTGTGCGTGCTCGTTACTTTGTTCATGAATTTTCTCAGAATAATTCTCTATTTCGTCCATGTAGCAATACAGGCTGTTTTAATTGGTTTGACAGTAAAGGTAAAATTAGAAACGTTTACCTGCAATAGTTAAATAGCAAATCACACTTCACTGATATTATTTGCATCATCCGCATCTTTAACTTGTATAAAACTGGCTATCTCCGCTACATCATTATGGTTAAGATAACCCATCCCTGTATACTCCCATTGTTTTAAATGATTATCAAATACGATATCACCTAAGCCAACATTCCCTTCTGTTAATTTAAAAACGCCGGTTAAATAAATGTCACCGTTGGGTTGAGTTTCGTAATGTGGTGTTATAGTAATGCTATGTTCTTCTCCATCCTTGTAAATGGTGTAGTTAATCTGCTCTATCATGTTGTTATTATAAAAGGAGTTTTGTTTTTGTTTACCAGTCCATTAAATTCATTATGCGGCTAAACTCGCTGTTAACGGCCGCGTTTATGATAACATGCTCCCGGGAAACAGGGTGTTTAAACGACAACGACGAAGCATGTAATAATAGCGTGGTCATTTCCCATTTTTCTTTAAACAGTTTATTTTGCTTGTTACACCCGTGTGTGGTATCGCCAATTATGGGGTGATTAATATGGCTTAAATGCTTTCTTATCTGGTGCATACGCCCTGTTGAGGGCCTAACTTCTATCAACGAATATCTTGAAGTATCATGTTTTCCTAACGGGACGGCAATTTCGGCCCGTTTAAGCGTTTTATAGCTAGTATATGCCTCCTGTAAAGCACCATTTTCTTTACGTAAAGGATAATCTATATCTTCACTATCCGGGGTGTGTCCCCTAACTATTGCCGAATATTTTTTTGCAACCCGGTTATCAGCAAATTGTTGTTGCATTGCTATTTCAACCTCTTTATTTAAGGCGAATAACAGTATGCCGCCGGTGGCCCTGTCTAACCTGTGTACGGGGTTAACTTTTAAGCCTACTTGATCCCTTAATAATTGTAATGCAAATTCTTCCGCATCTGCCGCTATAGGCGACCTGTGCACTAACAGACCATGCGGTTTATTAATAGCAATAAGATATTCGTCGCGATAAAGTATATCGAGCATCAATTATCCCAATATTTTACCCAGATCCGCAGGCGAATAGTTAATTGATTTTAGTGTTTTGTTATCCTGGCTCCTATACACCAGGAACAAGCCATCAATCTCTTTATGATACGATTCCGTATCGTCTTTACCTTTATAATGCGCAATTAAGCCTGTGCTGCAGGGTGAAGGTACAGGATGTAGGTGTGCATTTAGTAGACCTTACACAATGGGGTGCTGATCTTAAATTTAACAGCGCCAAGGTGGCCGTCGGAAGTTACGCTTAGCCAGTTTAAAGCCATAACCAAGCTAAATGTGGTAAAGGATACTATACTTAAGATTTATGCTAATGAATTATAAATTATTTTAGCTAACAGCTAAATGGGCTTATTCAGGTTTTATATGACAGCCATTATTCTGTGCTGCACGTACTAAGGCTGATCTTTTATGTAAGGCCAAGGCGCTGCAAGTGTAAATGCAAGTGATTTTGAGCAAACGTTGGTGGAGAAGTTAAAACTAATCCAGGCCTCGGGCGTCGAAC
>NZ_JABFCR010000028.1:0-30953 GCF_013087555.1 Mucilaginibacter humi | reverse complement strand
TTTAACGTTACTAATGCACCTATAACAGTTTCGCCTTTGTCGTCTTTAACAATACCACTTACTTCGCGAAATGGCAACGGCGGTTGTACTAAAGGCACGGGTTTTTGTTGAGCCGACAGTTTAAGGGTTAGAGATATTAATAATATAGCAAATAAAAGTTTTTTCATATTAGAGTGTAGGTATTTTTAAGGGTATTAAGGGGCATGTTATTTTTTTAGCTAAAGTATATTTAGCCCAAAAATCTGTAGGCGCTATAAGGTCCTGAAAATCAATATTAGTTCCGCGTCCACCACCGCCGCGATTTCCACCGCCACGTCCTCCACGGCCGCCGCCACCAAATCCACCACCGGTAGGGGCAGGTATGCCGTTAAGCATTATCTGGTAAGCAAATTCTTTTGGGTCGGCAGCCGACAGGCCTAAAGCTTTAAGCGGGATAGCCATTTCGCAGGTCATCATTCCTTGCTCATCATACCCAACAAGGGCTTTGATGCTATATTCGTTGTAAATAGATATTAAGGTATCTGTGATTTCTTTAAAGCCTAATACTTTAATTTCTTTGGCTGCCGCTATAAATTGTTTATGCGCCTCTTCAGTCATCGCTTTAATTGCCGAATCTGATAGGTTGGTGTTGTTCCGGTTGCCACCAATGCCAAACCCGCCTCTTCTGCCACCGCCACCGCGTCCGCTACGGTTAACAACTGGGTAGGTTACGCTAAATGCATCCTTTTCACTTTTTTATCAGCAGTATTTATATTTAAGGTTATGCCACCTGCTGCAATTTTTGCACTGTTGGTTGCATCGCCCGATTTTGCAACCCGTATAAAAATTTTTCGTCATTAGCTAAGGTATAATATAGTTTGACAGCCTTGTTATAGGCCTCCGGAAGCCTTGCCACTCGCTTAAATTACCGTCAATTTTAACATTTGGTACGGCCAACACACTATTTGCCTGTACTGTTTTCAATTTATCCTGGGCAAATGTTTGCGAAATGCAAACGCCAAGTAAAAGCGATAATAATGTACTTTTTTCATCTTCTTTTATTTTTAAAATTGATTGACGGTGAAATTACGACGAAGTTTAGTTGTATGCTTCAATGTCGCATAATTGTTGCTTAAATGTCATGTAATTGTTGCACAAAACAGGGTAGCGATAGGGATAATACATGATCTGCGAAACAAGGATTTATTGTTTCGCTCACTAAATCAGCTAATTAAAAAAATGTAAAAAACTCTTTTAAAAAATATTTGCAGCAGCGATTTTAAATCCTACCTTTGCAATCCCAATCGGGATGTAGCGTAGCCCGGTATCGCGCCACATTTGGGATGTGGAGGCCGCAGGTTCGAATCCTGCCATCCCGACAACAAGCGATACCAAGTATCAAACCCTGTATATAACAATATACAGGGTTTTTTGTTTATTAATCCTTTTCAATTCATCGTTCCATATCCCTGCGAATAGATAAACTGTACCGAAAAATAATATCATAAAATAAATTAATAGTAGTAGCAATACTTTTATAGAAGAATTAAGTTTGATATGATAGGTCGTCATCAATCAAACGCTATGAAAGCAGACATCAAAACAGAGTTTCAGAAAAACGGATACGTTTTCATTCCCGGCTTTTTAACTAAGGAAGAAGTTGCTGATATCAATAAAAACTTTAGCCGGATAATTGACGAAGTAATACCGTGCATGGCCGCAAACAAGGTATTTTATGAAGATAAAACCAATATTGCAACCTTAAAGCAGGTAATGGATATACATATGCATGACGCCTTTTTAATGATGTCCTGTTAAGCGGCAAATTTAAAGACCTCGCCGAATTTTTACTCGAAGATAAAGTCATCGGCAAAAACCCGAATATTTTAACAAGCCACCCGTAATTGGCAAACCTACGCCACCGCACCAGGATGGTTATTACTTTATGTTAGATCCCTCGGTTGCGGTAACCATGTGGATAGCGCTTGAACCAGCCGATGAAGAGAATGGTTGTGTAAAATATGTAAAAGGCTCACACCTTAAAGGTATGAGACCGCATGGCTGTACAAAGACTTTAGGCTTCTCGCAGGGGATAATTGATTATGGTACAGAAGCCGATCTGCAAAATGAGATCGCTTTTCCTGCCCAGCCGGGCGACCTGCTGGTGCATCATTCTTTAACAATACACCGCGCCGGCGGCAATACTACTGCAAACAGGAATAGGAGGGCCTTAGGGTTGATCTACTTTGGCGAATCGGCCAGAGAGGATGTGGAGGCCAAGAAAGCATACCAGAAAAGCTGCAAAAAGAAAGCGTTTGATTGCGTGATATCCAACAAAAAAACCACCAACTTAACACTATATCTGCCCACCTTTTTGATTTGCACTTTCTAAGTTATACTTGTTCTTATACCAACCTATAAATAGTTATTTGAAGAAGAAATTTGCCCTGATCATCTTTATTAATAATAGATAGATATTCTTATAACCCCGCTAACTGCAATAATATAATACTTTTTTACCCCTTACGAAAGATAGTATCATAAATCCAATTAATAGTAGTAGAAAGCCCTTTCCTTTAACATTAAATTTGGTTAAACATAATATTAATATATAAATAGTTCTGTCAAAAACGGTTTTATAATATATTATAATTAACGCTAACCAGTAGTTCAAGTGTGCTGATCAACCTATTCGAATTTTAATATCTGGCCCAAAAACAATGTTAATGAATCAATCTTTTTCACGAATAAACAAAGGATCATATGCCCAAATTTTACAGCAATAAGAACGTACTACTATCGCTGACATTTTTACTTTTTTCGTTAACCGTTTTTTCGCAAACTTCTATAAAAGGAGTTGTTAAGGACGGTAAGGGTAATACTATACCCGGAGTTAGTATAAAAGTAAAAGAAGACACGCAAGCGGGTGCCATTACAGATAACAATGGCGCTTTCTCAATCAGGTTGGCCCCCGGCTATAAAACATTAATTACAAGTTTTATAGGTTTTAGCACCCGTGAGGTACTTATAAACGGACGGGATGTTATCCCTATCACGCTTGAAGAAAGCCAAACAGGGTTAAACGAAGTGGTGGTTACCGGTTATACCAGTACAGTACGTAAAGATTTAACTGGTTCAATCAGTACCGTAAATATGGCCGATCTGCAAAAAGCGCCGGTTCAGTCGTTTGCCGAAACATTGGCCGGCAGGGTGCCGGGTATCCGGGTAGTATCTCCCGATGGTAAACCAGGGTCACAACCAACTATTTTGATACGGGGCTTGGGTTCTCTTACCCGGGATAGTTCGCCATTGTATGTTATTGATGGTGTGCCTATAGAAAGCCCCGATAATAACATGATAGACCCTGCCAATATCGAAAGTATATCCGTACTTAAAGATGCTTCGGCAACGGCTATATATGGTTCAAGAGGTGGTAATGGTGTAATTGTTATTACCACTAAAAGAGGGAAAAAGGGTCCGTCAAAAGTTGACTATAACGGCTACTATGGTATAAATCAACCCTACAAGTTTTATAAACTGTTAAGCCCTTATGAGTTTGTACGATTGGCGCAGGATCAATTCCCAACCAATAATCCTTACTTAACAAATGGTAAGACATTGGAAGATTATCGAGATGTAAAAGGCAGCGACTGGCAAGATCTGTTGATCAGGACCGGTGTATCTAATAATCATTCCTTAATGGTTTCGGGCGGAAACGAAAATACCAACTATGCCATATCAGGTAACTATGTTAATCAAACAGGTATCCTTATAGCATCAGATTATACAAGGTATCAGGGTAAAATATCGCTCGATCAAAAAGTGGGTTCAAAAGCTAAGGTGGGCGGTACTTTAACTTATACCCGCAATATGACCACCGGCGGTGACCCTTCACCGGGATCAACCTCGTCGTTGTTTTTTAGCGCTTATACTTACCGCCCGATCGCAGGGCCGTCCTTTGGCGATTTTCCGCTGGAAGATCTGTTATATGATCCGGATAACAGTTATCCAACCGATGCGCGCTTAAATCCTATTATATCCTACCAAAACGAACTAAGGAATAAGATCAATAAGAACGTGATCGGTAATGTCTATATTGACTATAGCATCCTTAAAAATCTGAAATTTACCATAAGAGGTTCAATTAATTCAACCGACCAACGCACAGAAGCGTTCAATAATACCAAAACCCGCAGCGGGGGCAATATGGAACTATTGGTGTTAACGGCTCGGTTTTAAACGGAATAATTGACGTATATACTAATACCAACCTGTTACAATACGATAACGTTTTTGGAGACAAACATCACCTTACTGTACTATTAGGTACGGATTTACAACGCACCAATTATAAATCATTTGGGATGAGTTCAAACTTTATACCGGATGAAAGATTGGGCCTAAGCGGCATTGACGTTGGTATAGTACAACAAAATGGCGCGGTTGCCCGGATATCTTATAATACGCTTGAATCTGGCTTTGGTAGCATAGGCTATAACTATGCCGGTAAATATTATGTAAGCGGCACTTTCCGGGCCGATGGTAGTTCGAAATTTTCGGATAATCGCTGGGGATATTTCCCCTCCGCTGCCGTTAAATGGAAGTTTAGCGAAGAAGCATTTATGAAAAATCAATCATTTATTTCGGATGCCAATATTAGGGCGAGCTATGGTACAGCAGGTAACAACCGTGTGGGGGATTTTGACTACGTTGCAAACTTAAACTTTACCAGCCAATTGTATTTAAACGGTGGCCTGGTTGGGTTTAACGCGGTTACAAGCAACCTGCCTAACCCAACATTGAAATGGGAAACCGATACCAAACAGAATATAGCAGTTGACTTAGCATTTTTAAACGATCGCATTAACCTTACTGTAGAATATTATCATAATAAAGTTACTGATTTGCTTTATCGTACCCCATTGCCGGGCAATGTTGGGTACAGTTCTGCCATCCGTAATATTGCCAGTTTAAGCAATCGGGGTGTCGAGATCACTTTAGGTGCAGATGTGGTAAGAAGCCAAAACTTTGATTATTCTACCAGTTTCAATATATCATTCAATAAAAATAGGTTAGACGCTTTATCCGACCCCGGCGAAGAGGGCCTTACTACCAACGTAAACTGGGATCCAAACTTTACCAGCATACCGGCTTTTATATCAAAAGTTGGCGGTCCGCTTGGGCAGATCTACGGTTATATATCCGATGGTTTATATCAGCTAGAAGATTTTGATAAACAACCTAATGGTACTTACCTTTTAAAAGCGAATATGCCATTAAACGGGCCAACACAAAGCCGTGCTTCTATGGTACCCGGAATGGAAAAATACCGCGATATTAATAATGATGGTACTATAAACGATAACGATAAAACAGTTATAGGCAATGGCTACCCGATACATGTTGGCGGCTGGAGCAATAATTTCCGTTACAAAAACTTCGATCTTAATATGTTTTTCCAATGGTCATACGGTAACGATATCATCAATGCTAACCGTATCTGGTTTACCGGTGGTTCTGTAACCTTCCGCAGTAACCTGGGCCCTCAAAATGCCTTTGCCGATTATGCCAACCGCTGGACAATTAACAATACCAATACTGATATAGCCAGGATAGGGCAAAACAGCGCTGTATATTCTACCCGGTATGTTGAGGATGGGTCATACCTTAGGCTAAAAGCGTTTAACGTGGGTTATAACTTCCCTCAAAAATGGTTAACCAAGTACAAGATCAACAGGTTAAGAGTGTTTGTTTCGGCGGCTAACTTATTTACTATAACAGGCTACAAAGGCTACGACCCTGAGGTATCTACTTACTCAACGGCATTGAGCCCTGCTTTAGATTATTCAAGCTATCCGCGCCCCATCACCATAACCGGTGGCATTAACTTATCGTTATAATTTAAACTAAAAGATATGAAAAATATATTTACAACAAGTTTAATTGCATTAACGCTGCTTTGCAGCAGTTGTAAGAAAATTCTTGATACCAAGCCCCGTGATTTTTTATCGCCTGATCAATATTTTGCCAAGCCCGAAGATGCTACTGCAGCTTTAGGTGCAGCCCGGCAAATGCTTACTAAAAGAGAAGTGCTTGGCGGTTACTATCAGTTCCGTTACCAAACGTCTGACGATTGCTACACCAATTTATCGGCAGCCTTCCCGGCAAACCTTGGGTTAACCGCATCTGATCCCCAATGGGCCACAAGGTGGAACTACCTGTATCAAACTATTCAATATGTTAATATTTTATTAGCCAATTTGCCACGCGTGCCAATGGATGAAACCCAGCGGGGCATAATCAAAGGTGAGGGCTTATTCCTGCGTAGCTTCATTTATTACGAACTGGTTAAAGAGTGGGGCCCTGTACCAGTGCGTTTGGTACCTTCAACTGATCCAACAGATGTAAACTTACCTGCTACACCAATAAAAGATGTTTATGCTATAATTTTAAAAGACCTTAAAGAGGCTGAAGCTTTGGTACCTGCCGCGAGTGTGGCTAATTACGGAGCTGCCGGTTATGCTTCTAAATCAGCAGTGCAGGCTATACTGGCCCGTGTTTGTTTAACCATGGCAGGATATCCGCTTAACGATGTTTCTAAATATCAGGATGCCAAGGATTGGGCGCAAAAAGTGGTAGACTCAAAATTGCATTCGCTAAACCCTGATTTTACCCGTGTTTTCAAAAATTATGCTAATGGGGTTATTGATAAAAAAGAATCTATCTGGGAAATTGATTTTAACTATGTTTCCGGTAACTCCAACCCATCAGGCAGTATTGGATACCGGATGGCATCAGGAACACCAACGTTGCTTTTGGTGCCTCCGTTGGGCAATACAACGTAACCAGAAAATTGATCCTTTCTTACGGATCATTTACGGCTACAAAAGATCTTCGCCGCGACTGGACTTGTACCCCTTTTAAATGGCATGTGGTTAACGGCACCGAGCAATCTGACGCGGATATTGAGGCTAACAAGGTATACTTTACATCAGCCCAATTATATGAGCGTTATTTTGCCAAATTCAGGCAATATTTCGGCCCGCTTCCTGCCCGTGTTTCCAGCCAATCGCCGGTTAACTGGCCGGTAGTGCGTTATTCGGATGTATTATTAATGTTAGCCGAAGCGGAAAATTACTTAAACGGTCCTACGGCACTGGCTTACTCATGCATTAACCGGTAAGAGAGCGAGGCTGGGGTAAGATGCTGCCCGGGGCCACTAATATTACCGAAGCTGATGAGCCGGCCGGATTAAATAAAGCCGCTTTCCGGCCGAGTTACAAAACGAACGTTTTAGAGAGTTGGCCGGCGAGGCGTTACGAAAAAATGATTTAATACGTTGGGGCATATTTGTACCAACTATAAAAGCGCTATTGTCAGATATAACCGATACTGCTGCGCCTGCCGAAACTAACAGGGGGACCGCAAGCGGAAGCGCCTATTTCGCTGTGCTGAATTTGAATAAAATTACTGATCGCGACCTGTTATGGCCTTACCCAACTTCAGAGCTGCAGTATAATAAAGCACTTAAACAAAATGAGGGCTGGTAACATCAATCCATTAAGAAATATATAGAAAAATGAGAACAGATCTAAAATACTTATATAAATGCTTTGGTGTTGGCCTTGCAGTGTTGTTAATATCACCGGGTTGTAAAAAGCAACCTATTGAAACGCCCAATTTTGATGTAAGCGTTGAAAAGACAAGCTACGCAGTAAACGAACCCGTGGTATTCAACTTTTCAGGAACTGCTGATGTGGTAACCTTTTACTCAGGTGTAAAAAGCCCGGTCAACGCTGAATATAAGAATAAAGACAGGATATCTGTTGTTGGTAAACCTCAGTTACAATTCACATCGTTACGCACAGGAGCCAGCACACAGACCAATACGCTTAGTGTACTAATGTCAAAAGACTTCGTGAATGCGTTCAATGCGGATGATATCCAAAAAGCTACCCGGGTCGATCTAACTTCCAAGGCAACATTATCAACCGGTACTGACACCCAATCTGGGGTTATTGATTTATCCGGCCAATATACTCCCGGTACATCAGTGTTCCCGGCCTTTAAGTACACAGCCAAAAAGATGCCGTAGCTGCACAACCCACCCGGGCAATAAAAAACCTTGCCCTTGATAACGTAGCGGCTGATGGCACAGTTACCTCAATAGCTACCACAGCATCAACCCTGGGAACATACAGCATATTAAACTCGGCAAACAACTGGTCGTTCAATGCTACTGCGTTAACCTTTACCGGTGGGGCTATTAATGCTGATGACAATGAAGACTGGATCATCAGCCAGCCCATACAGCTTGACCGAGCGCAACGTGCTTTTGGTGTGAGTGTTAAAATTAGTGCCACAACAAAATTAACCACTTATAAGTTTGCCGGCTACCCGGCAGCAGGCACCTATACAATAGCATTTGAGGCTATTAACGCCAACAAATGGGATACCAAGAATATAGTTAAAGAACTTACGATAACCGTTAAATAGCATTAATCTATAGATCAATGAAAAAGATCATTACAAAAATATCTACAGCAATTGTACTGCTCTGCCTTATTGGCCTGGCTGGTTGCAAAAATTAAAATCATATGATTATCCACCGGATAGCGCTAGTCCATATGAGTTAATCACTAACGACAATAACTTCTCTATATTTAAAATAGCTGTTGATAGGGCTGGCCTTGCCGGTTTGCTGAGCAGCAATGATGCTTATACCGTATTTGCCCCCAATAATACCGCCTTTACCAATGCCGGATATCCGCAAACGCTTATACAAACTATGCCCGTTGCAGATGTGATTACCCCGGTAAAGAATCATATAATTACAGGTAAGCTTGACGCAACTACTATTACTACTCCAAAAGCTACCCTTAGCGGAAGACAGATCAGCGTGCAGAAAATAGGGACAACCTACTATATAGAAGGAGGAGATATACTTAATAAAAATCTTAAAACCACAGGTGGTTATTTAAATACCATAAACAGGTTAATTTATAGCAGGCCAACAATTTTAGATGTAATTACTGCTTATAATGCCAACTTTACCGTAGCCGCGCAACAATATACTTACTTACAGGCTGCTATTACAAGAGCAAGCACAGGCAGCACTAATTTTACCGCCTTATTTACCGGTACAGAACCATATACCTTGTTTGCACCAACAAATGATGCTTTTATCACCGCCGGTTATGCAACTGTAGCAGCTGTGCAGGCCGCAGCCCCTGATGTTTTGGGCAACCTGCTTAAATATCAAATGATACAGGGTGCAAAACTTACGTCAGCTTTTGATAGTGTGGTAGTAAAAGCATACAACGGTACCAACATTTATTTCGATATTGCCAAAAGCAGCGCTAATATAACCTCATGGTATGCTAATGGTGTGGTTTTTGGTAACGCGGGTGGAAACCTTACTGCAAATAACGGAGTAGTGCACGCTGTAGGGCGGTTTTTCCCAACGCCAATTACTACTACTACCCTTGATCGTATTAACTCAGATGCTACGCTGACTATGTTCGCCGCGCTTATACAGCGGGCCAGCACTGCCGATCCGAAATTTAATTTTACAAGCATGTTGTCAGGCGCTTCATCTTATACCGTGTATGCTGTTAATAATACCGGCCTAATAGCTGCTGGTTATGCTAACGTAGCCGCGATTAATGCCGAGAACCCGGAAAAGCTTGCCGCCATACTAAAATTACATATCGTAGCTAAAAGAACAAATAACATTAACGTTGCCGAGGGGGCACGGTTAATTCTATATCAGGTACAGCTCTTACCATTAATACCACCGGCGGTTATAAAGTGAAAGGCCCATCAAACCCGGCTGCTATTGCGGTAATTACAGGCAATGTGGTAACAACAAATGGGGTGTTAAACATTATAGGCACATTGCTTACGCCCTAATAGTTATGAAGAAGGTAGTATACGTTTTTGTGCTGTTAGTTATAACCGGCACGACAGTGTTTGCACAAACCAAACAGCAGGTAGAAGGCTTTGATACCGTAGTTTTCCACTACGATGCAAATAGAAGCCGGCCCGCAATGGATTTCAGAGGCATGACCAAAGGCTACATGACAGCCGGCTGGTGGGCGCCCGGACAAATGCAAAAAAATATTCTGTCGTGGAAAACCGCACCCGTACCAGATAAGGCAGCTACCACTTTCTCCTACATTGCGGCAACCAGCGTGATGCCTGCGGAAATTACCGTTGGGCCGCAAGTGAAACTAACCGTTAACGGCCATTACGCGCTAACATTTACGCTGGGCCGTATGAAAGATTACACCGGCATGAAGGGGAGTACGAACTTAAATACATCTCCAAAAGAGTAGAATTTCCATATACCAGCGCCCATCGCGAATTTGGCCTGAACGGAAATAGCGGTATCTACCAGTTAAGTGTGCCCGCATCGGTTGTGGAAGCTGGTAAGGCAGCCTTAATTGAAATAGAAGTGCTTCCATTTGAAAGATGGCATAACGGCTGGTTTATGATCAAAAGCTACCGCGATGTATTGCAGGCAGGTACTATAGCGTCCCTGCAGGCTCAGATCAATACTTTGCGGGCAGATGCTAATCTTTTTAACGAGCAAACGCACATTCTGGCTACACAGTTATACAGTAAAATGCTGGGTACTGATAAGTATCAGCATAATGTGATCTACACCAACGGTTACCGCCATATTCACCCTGCGGATATTATCAAACTGCAAAACGGGGAGATATTATTGATGGCCCGTGAAGCAACTGAACATTATGCCAACGATGGCGATGTTATTATGCTGCGCAGTAAGGATGGCGGCAAAACCCGGGGCGAAAAGCAAATAATTGGCGGTGTTAAAGATTTGGATGAACGCGAAGGCTGCGGTATTCAATTAAAGGATGGTACCATCATCGTCAGCATGTTTTACAATAACAATTACACGGTTGATGGTACGTATAACTGGGAGGGTAAAGGCAAATTGCCGCCAACTAATAAGCCCCGCCTGGGTTCTAACCTCATCCGGTCGACAGATAATGGGCATACCGGTCGGTCATGAATACTATTGATCTGACGGGCATGCCATTTAAGGGCATTGAAGGGCCTACTGACGCCCCGATTGAAATGCCGGATGGTTCGGTGTTGATGGGTGTAATTGGCTATGGCATTGATGGTGATAGCAGGAACATTGGCTCCGTAATTATTAAATCAACCGACAAAGGCAAAAGCTGGAAATATCTTTCAACAATAGTAGGCGACCCGGGCGGCAAATACGAAGGCTTTAGCGAACCCGGTATAGTACGAACCAAATCGGGCCGCATTATAGCGGCTATGCGTAATAAACACGATGAAAATAATATCTACACAACTTACTCTGATGATAACGGTAAAACCTGGGTACCTATAATTAAAACAGACATGATAGGCCACCCGGCAGATTTAATTCAACTACAGGATGGCAGAATTATGGCTACCTACGGCATAAGGGAAGGCCCCGGCAGGCATACCGAGCCGGGTGGGATAAGGGCCTGCTTTAGTAGCGATAGTGGTAAAACCTCGGGACATTAAAACAGAGGTGCAATTGCGCAACGATTTTATTAACTGGGATGTCGGGTACCCGGAATCCATCCAATTTGCTGATGGCAGCGTAATGACTGTTTACTATTTTAACCTGTTTGGTAAATATTTTCTGGGATCAACCTTCTGGAAACCTTAATAACTATAGTTAAACTATTAAACCCGCCGAATCGAAAGTTCAGCGGGTTTTTTTGTGTTTCTTAGCCGCAATTAAATCATAAAATGATTTTGTAGTTTTTTATCATTTGTTAGCTTTACAGCTCATTCAAATTTTACCACTATAAACCATTGTTCATGAAACACACATTCAGGAAGTTAAATCTCCTTGTCCTAAGCTCGCTAACGGCTTGTGCCGGTATGGTGAAGGCACAGGATAAATTACCGGCTTATCCGTTAATTACGCACAATACTTATTTCAGTATCTGGTCAAACACTGATAAATTAAACGAGTCTGTTACCAAACACTGGACGGGTAAAGAGCAATCAATGCTTGGTGTAATTAAAGTTGATGATAAATTTTATCGCTTTATGGGCCAGCCGTCGCTGCAATATAAAACAGTATTGGCTGCAACCGACGAACAAGCTTACAACGTTGCTTACACTAACGAAGCGCCTGCTGAAGGCTGGGAAAAACAGGATTTTGCAGATGGTAACTGGAAAACAGGTGCTGCGCCATTTGGTGATGAACGTGCAAAAAAGGTACTGAGTGGCGCAGGGGAGACCTTTGGGCGAGACGTAAGTTTACTCTGAACGAAGTCCCGTCAGGAAAGCTATTTCTTAAAATATTTTACGATGATAATATCGAAGTATTTATAAACGGAAAACAAGTATTCCGCAAGAGAGGGTGGAATGATGGGCTTGATACTTTTCCATTGGCTGATGCAGCAAATTTAAAAGCAGGCGAGAATGTAATGGCTATCCATATAAGAAATACCGCGGGAGGCAGCTATCTGGATGCCGGTTTGGTAGAGGGTGTAGAAGACAAGAGCGTAGACGCAGTAGTACCAGCAGAACAAACAAATGTAACAGTTACCGCAACACAAACTTTTTATACATTTAAATGCGGCCCTGCCAGTTTAAAAGTTACATTCACTTCGCCATTGGTAATGAGCGATATGGATTTGTTTGCATCTCCTGTTTCATACATCACTTACCGTGCCAGATCAACCGATGGCAAAAAACATAATATCAGCGTTTACCGTGGTGTAAGCAGCAATGTGGCTGTTAATATACCATCGCAAGCTGTACAGGCATCTGCTTATACTAAAAACGGTTTAAGGATATTAAAAACCGGGACTGTAGATCAGCCCATATTACAAAAGAAAGGTGATAACTTACGTATCGATTGGGGTTATGCTTACGTAGCGGCTCCGGCTGCTTCGGGTGCTAAACAATATATCACCGAGGACAAAGATGCGATCGGCTCATTCGCTAAAAATCAATACACATCAACTACCGGCAGCGGCAAGCAGTTAATGCTGAATGTGGTGTTGCCTTTAGGGGTAGTAGGCACAAGCGCGGTAAGTAAGTACACCATGATAGGTTATGACGACCTATACTCGGTACAATACTTTGGCACAAACCTTCGCCCATGGTGGCGTAATGAACCCGGTGCCACAATGGATGGCGCTTTAACCAAAGCAAATAAAAACTATGCTGCGGTTATTGCAAAATGTAATGCTACTGATAAGCTGATTTATACCGATGCCTTTAAATCAGGCGGCGAGCAATACGCTAAGTTGTGTAACATGTCTTATCGCCAAAGTATTGCTGCGCATATTTTGGTTAAAAGTCCGCAGGGTGAGATTCTATGGTTATCTAAGGAAAACTTTAGCAACGGCTCTATCAATACAGTTGACGTAACTTATCCATCAGCGCCATTATACCTGTTATATAACCCTGATTTAATGGCGGGGATGCTTAACGGGATTTTTTATTACAGCGAAAGCGGTAAATGGAAAAAGCCTTTTGCAGCGCACGATTTGGGTACCTATCCGTTAGCTAACGGCCAAACCTACGGCGAGGATATGCCGGTTGAAGAATGCGGTAACATGATAATTTTAACCGCGGCTATTGTTAAGGCACAACACAATCCGGGCTATGCTAAAAACATTGGCAAACTTTAACCACCGGACTAACTATTTAGCTGAAGCAGGGTTTGATCCGGGTAACCAATTATGTACCGATGACTTTGCAGGACACCGGCGCATAATGCCAACCTGTCTGTAAAAGCAATCGTTGCTATTGGTGCTTATGCTCAAATGGCTAAACAATTGGGCCAGACTGCGACCGCGCAAAAATACAGCGCAATGGCGGCAGATTATGCTCAAAAATGGATAGCTAAAGCCGACGCAGGCGATCACTACGGTTTAGTATTCGACAGTAAAAATACCGGAGCCAGAAATATAATATGGTATGGGATAAAGTATTAAATTTAAACCTGTTCCCACAAAAGGTATATGATACTGAAATGGCGTTTTACCTGAACCACCAAAACGAATTTGGACTGCCTTTGGATAGCCGCAAGACTTACACAAAATCCGATTGGATAATGTGGACAGCTGCTATGTCAGACAAAAAATCCGACTTCGATGCTTTATTAAAACCGGTATTTAAATATGCTACAGAAACGCAATCGCGCGTACCGCTGAGCGACTGGCACGAAACCACTTCCGGCAAAATGGTAGGTTTCCGGGCACGTAGTGTAATTGGCGGTTACTGGATGAAGGTTTTAAGAGATAAACCGATCTTGAAATAATTATAATTACTATATATGCAAAGCCTTAGATGAAAATCTGAGGCTTTGCTGTTTAATTATCCTGTGGGTGAAAAAGCTGCTGGCTCCAAACCTCGAAGAAAGAATGTTCTTTACCATTACCCGCTGACGCATAATCACAAAGGGTAATGCTAACAGCTGCCGGGCCTTTTTCGGTGTTGGCTTCGGGCAGGAAGTTTGCTTTGTAAAGCATCATAATATCATCTCCGGTATTGTTTGGCACTTCAGTGAGATTGATGTAGCCGTTTTTGTCTGCCAGCGGTTTCATATAAGCAATTATGCCTGTTCCTTCAAACCCGGTATCTCTTGCTAAAACAATCGGTCCCCTAACTACAGCCATACTTTGTAAGGTTGTGCCGGTTTGCATTACACGGCCGCGCATATCTAATTGCAGCGAGATCTTATCGTTAGTTTTCCGGTACGTTTGATTTTGGCATAAGTGCCGGGTTGTATTTCTGCAACAGCCTCGCCGTTTATAATTAGTTTATTAACTCTGCTCCAAGAAGGTATCCGAATGTTAATCTCTAATTCTTCCGGCTTTTGCAAGTCAACATCCATTTCAATCAAACCTGATTTGGGATAGGTAGTGTGTTGATTTAAACTAACCGTCTGCCCTTTGGGGCTTTTTAATTTATACGTCCCATCCGCAAAATAATTAACCTGTAAACCGGCTTGTGTCTCCATTATCATGTGCATAGGCAGCAGGAACAATCCCCGCGGGCCACTGGCTTCGCAACAGTTTAATCCCATACCACATTGTTCGCTGCCTAATAAACGTTGACCGTTTAAGGGTGTATATTTTGCCCAGTTGGCGCCGTGATTACTTAACGAACCAAGCAAAGCATTATAGTAAGTCTTTTCAACCTCATCAGCATACTTAGCATCGCCTGTAAGGCGTAATAATTGTTCAGTAAGCTTTAGCCAGGTTACAGTAACACATGTCTCCCGGAAGTGATTTATAGGCGTATTCTCTACAGCCTTGCCACCAAACCACATCTCGGTTGATGCACCTGAACCCACAATATCTATCTCTGTTTTTTTAATATTCGCCCGAGGTTTCTTCAACCGCTTTTTTATAGGTTTCATTGCCGGTTATGCGGTAAAGCTCCAATAAACCTTCATAGCATGACATCATTTCGTAAGCTTTTTGTCCCTGCTCATAGCTATACCAGTTTTTAGGTTTCGGGAAACGCTCGGCTACATTAATATTTGCTTTACTTATCAGGCGCGGGCCTTGCGGAGTTTCCCATTGACGCACAATTTCCTGTGCAAAATCCAAATACTTTTTATTGCCGGTGCGGTTATAAAGCAAACAAATAGGCTCTAATACCGACGATGCTGCCATGCCACGATAATTACCTTTAGTAACTATGATGCCGTCTTTCTTATTCAGCTCATCAATCAGGTTATCTGCAACACGGATTGCTCCCTGTAAACTCTTTTTGTCCTTGGTAATATCATAATAAGCTATCAGCCCCAACATGCAGTATTTGCGGCCCCAAATGTCCCATTCCTCCAAACGGTGCTCGTCTGCATAATTACCAATATAGCCATCAGGCGTTTGGTTGGCTAACAGGCCGGTAACTGCATGGTCAAGCACCGCTTTTAGCTTCGCGTTGGGCTGGTATTTATAGGCCAATGCAGCGGATGTAAACCACTTGCCCCAAAACTCGCTTTGCCATAAATGTGCTTCGGTTCTGTTTTCGGGTTTAAAGGCGTTTACTAAACGGTCTGCATCCTGTGCAAGAATACGATTATTGAGGTCGTCAGTTAATCGCATAGCCAGTAACCGTTTAAATGCACTTCGGTAGCAGGCGACAACGCGTCTTTAACAGCCGGCTTAACAATCTGGGCATAGCTGTTGCCCAAACAAAAGGGCAGGACTATTACGGCAAATAATTTATTTAATTTATTCATAAGTAGTAAAACAAGCGGTCTACAAATAGGTAATGGAAATATTATAGCTAAATTTATCTATAATTATCAGCAATGCGGTAATTTAACCAATATTTGTATAGACAACTTCGTAAACCAATTATAAAATATTTGATGAAGATTTTTAAACACCTGTTAACAATAGGCCTTTTTTGTCTGGCAGCTATCGCCAACGCGCAATTGGTGACTGCAGACGTTAAGCTTTCGGCCCATCCAAGGATACTATTATTGGCGGGACAGGAAAAAGAGTTGCTGGCTAATATAAATGCGGATGTTAACCTGCTTAAAGTACACCAGGCGATCATCAAAAGCTGTGATGCCATGATCAACATCCAGCCGGTTCATTATCAAAAAATTGGCAAGCGGTTATTAAATGTTTCAAGGGAAGCACTTCACCGGATCTTCTATTTATCGTATGGTTACCGGATGACCCATAACGACCAGTATTTAAAACAGGCAGAAAAAGAGCTGATGACCGTATCATCATTTGCCGACTGGAACCCTACCCATTATTTAGATGTGGGAGAAATGACGATGGCGGTATCGATTGGTTATGATTGGCTGTACAATGACCTGTCCGAAAGCACAAAGGCCATAATTAGGGATGCGATTTTGAACAAAGGTATCAATACATCGTTAGACAAAGCCTATAACAGTTGGCTGAGGGTAATTAATAACTGGAACCGGTATGTAATGCCGGTATTACTTATGGTGCATTAGCTACTTACGAGGATCATCCTGAGCTATCGGTACAAATGATAAACCGTGCCATTACAAGCGTTGACCTGCCAATGGAAGCCTATGCACCTGATGGTGCTTATCCCGAAGGTTATGGTTATTGGGAGTATGGCACCTCATTTAATGTGATGCTGATAAGTGTTTTGGAAACCGCTTTCGGAAAAGATTTTGGTTTGTCGGCCAAAGCGGGCTTTTTAAAAACTGCGGGATACCTGGAAAATATGACAGGGGCTAAAGGCGCACCGTTTAATTATTCTGACTCAGGTGGAGGGCAGGATTTTAACCCGGCTATGTTTTGGTTTGCCAATAAATTGAATGATCCATCGCTGTTATGGACGCAAAAAGAACAACTGGCAACGCGTGGCGTATCTGGAAACCGATTATTGCCTGCTGCATTAATATGGAGCAAGGGCATTCAATCAGCTAAAATAACCCCGCCTAAAAGTACCATGTGGGTAGGCGGCGGGTTAAATCCTGTAGCTATGATGCGTACAGCCGGAGCGATCCTAATGCGATATTTGTGGGTGTAAAAGCAGGTTCGCCATCTGTAAATCATGCACATATGGATGCCGGTTCGTTTGTAATGGAATCCGACGGTGTGCGATGGGGAATAGATCTTGGAGCGCAGGATTATGAATCGTTAGAATCTAAGAAAGTGGACCTGTGGAATGGTAAACAAAACTCGCAGCGTTGGCAAATCTTAAGGTACAACAACTATAATCACAGTACGCTAACCATTGATAATGCATTGCAGCGTGTAAAAGGTTCTGCCTCTATTATTAGCTCGTCGGCAAAGCCTGCATTCCAAAATGCCATTATTGATCTGAGTTCTATTTACGCCGATAAGGTTGCTAAAGCTACGCGTGGCGTAGCCATAGTTGCAAAGAAATATGTAGTAGTAAGAGATGAGTTAGAATCGCTGGATAGTGTAAACGTAAGATGGTCGATGGTTACCAGCGCAGCTGTCACACTTGGTAGAAACAGCGCCACCTTAATAAAGGACGGTAAAGTTTTGCTACTACAGGCATCGGGCAGTTTCCCCATCGAAATGAAAACCTGGTCTACCGCTCCAAAGATGGACTTTGATGCTGCTAACCCCGGAACTTGCGTTGTCGGCTTAGAAATGAAGATCCCGGCGCATGCCAAAGGTTTTATTAATGTAGCTCTTATCCCGCAAGGTAATACACCAATTAACCAACAAACCAAAACACTGGCCCAATGGCCAGAAACTAATTTGATATGAGAAGTAAACTGCTAATTGCTTTATTGCTTGCCTGCACACTTAAAACCATGGCGCAGCAACCAACTGCAAATGTCCGCAACCGTGGCCGTTTCGGGTAGGTGATGTTACTACTGATCCTGGTGTGCGCGATCCCTGCATGGCTAAGGAAGGCGACACCTACTATGTTTACTTTACAGGTGGCGGGATCCGGGTATGGTCATCAAAAGATATGAAGACGTGGACTAAGCAGCCTTCGGTTTTCTCGGTAGCGCCTACATGGGTTGCACAAAAACTGCCAAGCTTCCGGGGACTCGGCTTTTGGGCACCCGACCTGAGTTTTCATAACGGACAGTGGTATCTATATTATGCCACCTCTATTTTTGGCAAGAACACATCAGTAATTGGTGTAGCCACTAACAAAACGCTCGATCCAAACTCGAAAAATTATAAATGGGTTGACGGCGGTATGGTGATCCAATCGGTAACCGGGCGAGACGACTGGAACACTATTGATCCAAACTTAGCGGTTGACGAAAACGGTACCGGCTGGTTAGCCTTTGGCTCGCGCTGGAACGGTTTAAAACTGGTTAAGCTAAACCCCGATTTTAAAACCCTTGCCGAACCGCAGGAGTGGCATACCATCGCCAGCCGCCGCCAGCGGGATTATAAATTTACTGATGCCGAAGCCGGTGATGATGCAGTAGAGGCGCCGTTCATCTTTAGAAAAGGTAAGTATTATTACCTGTTTGTATCATGGGATAATTGCTGCTCGGGCGTAAATAGTACTTATAATATCCGTGTCGGCAGGTCAGAAAACATAACCGGACCTTATCTGGATAAAGAAGGTGTTAATATGGCAAAAGGTGGTGGCACATTAGTACGTCGCGGTGATACAGGCGATAACAAAGTTGTTTTCGCACGAGGGCATAATTCAACGCATACGTTTGATGGGGTTGATTATATCGCTTATCATGCCTATACAAATACTTACGAGCGCTTGGGAATAGACAGACTAACCTGGAAGAATGATTGGCCGATAGTAATTATTAAATAAAAAATTGTCATTTCGAAACGAGGTACGAGTGAGAAATCTTGTACAAGCGATCCGTCTATTTAGCGTTTAAGATTTCTCTCTTCGTTCGAAATGACAAAAGTATTGGATAGTTATTTCTGTTGTTCAAAGTTCACCCAACTTACATTTACCCACCCGCGCCTGTTAGCAGGCGATTTGGTGAAAACAAAATATAAGTCATGTTTTCCCTGCGGATCAGTTATGGCAGTGGTTTCCTGCACGGTATTATCATTACCATTGCCTTTAATGTTAAAAGTGCTGATAACAGTTCCGGTTGACGAATCTATGTGTACCTCTATTTTAGCCGAGTTCCCCGGATGAGTAGCTGTAAGTAAGCTGGTTGATGTTTTTGAGATCGATATTTTTCAATACAAAATATCCCTCGTTTTGCTCCATGGTGATCACCTTATTACGTTTAGGGATCTTTTCATACATATCCGCATCATTGGCATAAACTTTTGCCGGGCGCAATACTAACGATTCGGTAGTTGTAAGCGGGGTTATGGCGCCGCCCTTGTCCGTGTACGATGCTGTTAAGATGTACCTGCCTTCATCAACTGTTGTAAGGTGATCTTTAAGCGTCACATTTCCCTCGCGCGGTAAAGAAACAGCTACCTTTTTGTCGTTAAGCGTTAAAATATATTTAACAATCTCTGATGCATCATCCTTACTTAACTGCGGGTGTGCGCTCATGGCATGTTCGCCCCAATTGCCGTTACCTCCTTTAATGATCTTTGTGGCTAACATATCCACAGCATCTTTATTGGTAGCGTAACGTTTTGCAACCTCTACAAATGCAGGCCCCAATACCTTGGTATAGGTTTGATGGCAGGCTTTGCAATCGCTCTTAGCCATTAATGCTTTGCCGTAGTTATAAGTAGGGGCAATGGCCCGGTGCCCCATTAAGGTTTGACTGTTCTCAACCCGTGCTATGTAATTGATGTTGATCTTAGTTCTTTTTGGGTCGATGACCTTGTCCTCGCGATCTTTTATAGTCACTTTATAATTAAATGCTTGTTCGCCCGGGAAGAAGAAGGTGCTGTTTGCTTCGGTGCTTATGGCCACCTGTGGCAGCGTATTACCCACTTTAATCACTTTGGTGTCCGTTGAGGTTTTGCCACCGGCATCAGTAACTTTAAGGGTTATTTTATAGATGCCATTTTTGCGGAAAGTATATACCGGTGTTTCTGCTGTTGATATTACAGTTTGGCCGTTTAATAACCATTTGTAGGCTAATTTATCATCGGCATCATTATCAAAACTTTTTTGGTTGAGGGTTACTTTGTAAGGCATCAAGCCGATAGTATCCTGTGTAGTGATCTTTGCGATTGGTGCACGGTTACCGCCATTGTAATCTACCCGTACCAGGCGCGCATCAGGGTTATCCAGCCCATATCCCGAACCATATTCTAAAACGTAGAAAGAACCATCAGGGCCAAATTTCATATCGATAGGTCGCCTGAAATCGCCGTTGCTTTCCATTAGCTGTTCTAAGCTTGAGTAATCATGATTATTGTCCATGCGCACACCAAATATCCAGCTGCGCATATAATCGCCCACAAATAAAACCTTGTCATAATACTCCGGGAATTTTGTTTTTGATTTAAGCGCCGGATCATAATGATACACGGGCCCGCCTATTGCGCATCTGCCACCTTGCCCTAACGCAGGAAATTCCGGAGACACAGCATACGGGAACCAAACCAGTGCCTTTTGCGCAGGTGGCAAAATTCTTAAACCCGTATTATTAGGCGATGCGTTTTCGGGCGCGTTCACATCAAAAAGCTCACCTACAGTTTTGGTAGTAAAATCATATTTATTGTAGGCCTTGTTATCGCCAACAAAAAACGGCCAGCCAAAGTTACCGGCTTTCCCGGCCTGGTTTATTTCGTCATAACCGCGCGGGCCTTGTTTGCCATCGGTGCCGGCGTCCGGGCCGACCTCGCCCCAATATAAAATTGATGTTTCAGGGTCCACAGAGATGCGGTAAGGATTACGGCAACCCATCACATAAATTTCCGGGCGAGTATTGGCCTGGCCCTTTTTAAATAAGTTACCCTCGGGGATAGTATAAGTACCATTAGCTTCAGGGTGGATGCGTAACACTTTACCGCGCAGATCATTGGTATTAGCCGCCGAGCGTTCCGCGTCAAAGGTTTGGCGGCCAGCACGCATATCAATAGGCGCGTAGCCTTCTGACTCGAACGGGACAGTGTTATCTCCGGTTGACAGGTAAAGATTTTTGTTTTTATCCCGAGCCAGCCCACCGCCAGAGTGCGCGCTAACTTCAGCCTCCGGGGGAACTTCAATTATCGATTTTTCCGAAGTCAGATCGAGTTGGTTAGTCTTGCTTATTTTATAGCGGGCAAGTCGGTTTACCAGCCCGCCATTGCCATCGGTCGAGTAGTAGAAGTAAATATAATTGTTTATAGCAAAGTCAGGATCAATGGTTAAACCTAACATACCCTGTAATATCTTCTCCACAGCCTTTACGGGAAACTTACGTACCAATGTAGTTTGTTTGTTGATAGGATTATAGGCGTAGAAGTTTCCTGACCGCTCTATGAAAAACACCCTTCCATCAGGCGCTACCGCCAGTTCCATAGGCTCGTTTAAATCGTTATATAAAACGGTTTTGGTGAAGCGGTTGTCTTCTGGCTTTTTCAGGGCCGGAGCTGTATGATGAACCACTGCACGAGTTGGTTTAGGTTTACCGCTATCGGCAGTATTAAATGCAAATAACATTACCGAAACGCCAAGCACGGCACAGCCGGCTATTAAAGGTTTAAAGTAATTTACTTTATTCATGAAAGAAGATTTAGTTAGGTTTCCTTTTACAAGTCTACTATTTTACAACTTAACATTTAATTAAATTGCTGTAAGATTTTCAACATCAGTATTATTTGGACTTGTATACGCTTAATTTATATTGATAATTAATCAAAAAGTAACGTTTTAATATTTGTTGCTCGGTAGTGCTGACAGAGTTATTACCGGCGTAGCGGGTTACCGATACATTCTGATCTAACAAATCATACACAGATAGCTTTAGCTGTCCACGGTCTTTCTTTAGCATTAACACCGTAAGCGCCAGGTTTACAATGTTTGATGATTTTGGGAAACCCGTAGCAACTTGTGGATTAAAGCTGTAGCCATAACGCGCGTCGAAAATTACACGGGCCGGCCAGCGTAGGCTAACATCGGTACCAACGGTATGTTTAAGGGTGGTAATAGCTGCATAATTAACACCGCTGTAATTTGTGAATGACGAGTTTAATACATAGTTGGTATTAAAACTCAGCATCGAGTTAAAATTGAAATTGACGTTTTGCGTGACGTTAAGATTGTAATTTGATTGTGTGCCCCGGTCGGCGTTCAGGAAAAAGGCGCGGTGGTTATAGCTCCCGTTAAAATTGGTACTCATACCAATTTGCCATTGCTTGGTCTTTTTAAATTGCTTACCCGGTTACCGCCAAAGTACGCATTAGCTCCGCTGCCCTCGTTCACATAACTTTGAGTTTGCGCACCGGTTGTGCCGTCCTTGGTGGTTTTTTGTACAACGTTATTTTCGGTAAGGTTATAACCTGTGTAAAAATTCACGTTCAACTGGTGATTGTAGTCGTACTTTGAGAAGTTTACAGATAGCGAATGTACCTTGCTTGGCACCAACCCCGGGTTGCCAATTGTGCGGTAAAAATCGCTGTACTTACGTTCGATTGGCACCATTTGGTCTATATTCGGCTGTTGCAGGCGTTCGCTGTAATCAATTGAAAAATAGCGGGCGTTTAACCTGAAAATAGGGAAGAATTTGTAATAGCGTTTCCCCATATCCAGCGATTTATCATTACTGAATTTATTTACCACATATTGCAGCTCACCATCAAGACCAATCCTTATCGTAAACCTATCCGAAAACTGGTAGCTGAATAATGGGCGTAAATTCTGAATAAATGTATTACGTTGCAGGTTTTTGCTTAAGTTAATTGATAATGAGTCATATAAACCAGACGAGGAGCGGTCATAAATAAACCCTTGGTCTGTGGCTGTCATATAACGGGTGTTCACCAAAAACTCCCCGTTTAGCTTTTTTGTTATCTGCCGATTGTAGGTTTCTGATATTCCTCCTGAATTATTTGCACGGTCATTTTCGCCGTATCGGTCCTGTATATAGGATTTAATAGAGCTGACATAAGATGTTACATTATTATAATTAAAATCATCCGATCCGTTTTCACTTAGCGATAAATTGTGTGTAAGCGTAAAGGAATCGCCCGGTCGTTTTAATCGCCTGTAATACGAAAAATTGTGCGAGAACGTATTGTTAAATACCTTGCCTGAAGTATTACCAAACGATTTAGTGAGTTTGCCCTCTGTATTACCTGAGTTGCCTGCCGACGAAGTTGTATTATACTGCGGCACAAAATCCATATGTGGATCATACCTAACCCGGATAATTGTATCGGGCACCCATTCTATCAGTCCATTTAAGGCATGTTTGTTTTCTTCGCGTCTTGATATGTTTGTTGATTCGGAATGCAGGATAGTTTTAGCTAAAGTCTGCATACCAACTGTATTGGCATTATTATCTCTGACAGTATTGGTATAAAAATAGGATAGGTTTAACTTAAGCCTTTCACCGTAATTATTATTGATATTTAAACCGGCTGAAGAAACGCTCTCAATACCATTATTGTAGGAGTTACCAAAAGTGCCATCCCAAACCTCGCTACCGCCCGATCTGTTAAACCCACCCATGGTATACAATTCGTTTGACGAGAAGCCGGTTTTATTTAAATTATTGGATAAACCTATCAAACTTATCTGTAGCGTATCCCTGAAATTGCTTAAAATACCACCCAACTCATGCCTGCCACGAGTGCCCCCACCGGCATAAATTTTGCCCATAGTGCTCTTTTTGATCTTGCTCTTCATTTTCAGGTTGATGATCTTACCTACCTCCATATCACTTAGCTTATGGTCGGGGTCCTCCTCACGGTCATCATAAACTTGTATCTTATCCAGCATGTCGGCATCCAAATTACGGGTGGCAACTTTTGGGTCGGTGCCAAAAAACGTTTGCCATTTATTAAAAGCTTACTTACCTCTTTACCGTTTATAAATATGGTACCGTCGTAATTAACTTGTACGCCGGGCAGCAACCGTAGCAAGTCTTCAACTGCAGCATTGGGCCGGGTTTTAAAAGTTTCCGTATTAAACTCTATGGTATCTTTTTTTATGATGATAGGCGTTCGTTCTGCCTTAACCACCACTTCGTTAAGATTTTTGGCATCAAGCCCCAGCCGGCCCAAACTCTTTGCTTCGCCTGGTTTAAGATTAAGTACCGGCGCAAGGTATTGTACGCCATAGCAGATATAATAAGTTTAGTGCCGATATTTGTAGGCAGCCCCGAAAGCAGGAACGCGCCATTTTTTTGAGTTACGGTATAGGAGATCAGGGAGGTATCTTTTGCATTTACGACGGCAACTGTTGCATGTTCCATAGGTTCGCCAGACAGCGAGTCGACAACAACTCCTTTTATGGAAGCTTTTTGCGCAAGCGACACTGATGCTGTTAACATCAGCATAAAAAAACAATAATCTTGTTCATAAAAGGTATTGGCCCTACCTCTTATAACAGGTTAGGGGAGTGGTTATAATTTTCTAAAATTATTTATTTATAACCACTCCCTGAACTTTTGGAAGTAACAATACAGATGCAATAAAACTGTTGAACTTATTTATGCGAGTTTATTTTATACTGATAATTTATAAGGAAATAGCGCCTTAATATTTGCTGCTCACCACTGATAATTGAGTTGTTTTGTGCGTAACGATAAGTGTTAACGTTTTGATTAAACAAATCATACACCGATAATTTAACCTGCCCTCTGTTTTGTTTAAACATAAGCATGGTTAAAGCAAGGTTTAATACGTTTGATGACCTGGAGAACCCGGCGGCTATCTGCGGGTTATAAAGGTACCGGTATTGTACATCAAAAATGAATTTTTTAGGCCAGCTTACAGTTGCCATTGAGGTTATATTATGTCGTAAAGTATTAACCGATGCATAATTAACACCTCCGTATCTGGTATATGCTTCCCGGGCGAAGTATGTTGCATTTAAGTTAATAATAGATTTATAATTAATACCCACGGCCTGGCCAACTGTTAAATTGTAACCATATTGGGTACCACCATCACCGTTAAAAAAGAATGACTGTTGGCTGTAGTTAGCATATAAACCACTACTTAAACTGAATTGCCAGGGTTTGCGACTTCTTGAATTGTTTACCCCTGTTCATGCCAAAATTTGCATACCAGCCACCACCTTTATTGGCGTAAGTTGACGTTATAAAGCCATTTACGTCTTTAGTAGATACTTGAATAACATTATTGGTTAATAATGTAGTACTGCCATTTAAATTGAAATAACTTTGCTTATCGCTATTATAGTTATAATAATTGTAACTTAACTCTCGCTGGTGACTCGGGGCCAAATTCGGGTTCCCCGAAAAAGTTTCAAGCTGGCTTACTTGCCTCGTTATTGGTTGCATTTGGGTAATATCGGGTGGATTAGCAAATTCATAATAATTCAAGTTGAATTTTTGCCCGTTAAGCCTAAGCGACGGAAATAAAAAAATATACTTATTATTAGTGTTTGGGATGTTGGTATTAAAGTTATTTGTATAAGATTGATATTCTAAGTCAATAGCCGCCTTCAATGTTAATTTGGGATTGATTATATAGCTTAAAGTGTTCTTCACATTTTGAATAAAATGCGGCCTAACCAAATCACTGCTTTGGCTATCTAAAAACTTATCGTAGTTGCCGGTTGGAGACATATCATAAGTAGCAAGCTTGTTTGATGTTATATGAAACCTGGTATGCAGATAGATCTCATAACTTAACTTTTTACTAAATGGTGTATTGTACCAACCATCAAGGCTGCCAAAATAGCGGGAATATTTAGTGTTAACATACCTGTCTAACACCGATGAGTTAATTGCCGTTGTATATGATGTTAAATTATTTAGATTATAATCATCTGAGCTGTTATTTTTTAAATTAAAGTTCTGATTTATTGTAAGTGATGACCCCGGTTTTTTTAATTTACGATAATACATAAAGTTATCGTTAAACTCATTGGCTGTACTATTGGTTGATTGTTTGGTAAGCAAATCGCTTAATTTGGGTGTTTGGGTATTGAAGGTACTGGTTGTG
The DNA here is from genome assembly GCF_013087555.1 of Mucilaginibacter humi. NCBI lineage: Bacteria > Pseudomonadati > Bacteroidota > Sphingobacteriia > Sphingobacteriales > Sphingobacteriaceae > Mucilaginibacter > Mucilaginibacter humi. The sequence continues at coordinate 4,452 of NZ_JABFCR010000028.1, read as the reverse complement.
CCATTTGCGCCAAAACCCGTAGGGGCCAGATCAAGGCGCACATCAAATCGTATCTTCTGTATAGTATCAGGTGCCCATTCAATTAAACTGCTTACGGTGTGTCTTTGCTGCCTTAACTGCGAAACATTAGTGTTTAACGTAGTTAATAAGGTTTTATCAAGAGTTTGTTCAGTCAGTAGTTTTTTGTCGTAATCTTTTACATAATTATAGTAAAAGTACATCATGTTGGTTTTTAATTTTTTGCCGTAATCGTTATTAATATTAAACCCGCCCGACCACATTTTTTCTATACCACCGTTTCCATTACCACCAAATGTACCATCATTAACCACGCCACCGCCCGAACGGTTAAAACCACCCATTGAGTTTAAATCACTTGTAGAAAACCCTGTTTTAGTTAAATTATTGGTAGTGCCTATCACGCTAATTTGCAGCGTATCTCTAAAAGTGCTCATTATACCACCCCCTTCGTACCTGCCTCTTGTACCTGCCCCTGCATATACTTTGCCAATGGTGCTTTTTTTGATCTTGCTTTTCATTTTCAGGTTGATGATTTTACCAACTTCCGGTCAGTTAGTTTATGATCCGGATCCTCTTCACGGTCATCATATACCTGCACACTTGCAACCATATCAGCATCAAGATTTTTAGTAGCAACCGTAGGGTCCGATCCGAAGAAGCGCTTACCATCTATCAGCATTTTATTAACAGCCTTGCCGTTAACTAATATACTGCCGTCAACATTTACCTGCACTCCGGGCAACAAGCGTAGCAGGTCTTCAACTACAGCATTGGGCCGTGTTTTAAATGCTTCAGTGTTAAACTCCAGCGTGTCCTTTTTTTGAACCACGGGTGTTCGCTCGCCCTTAACTACAACTTCATTCAAAAATTTATTGTTCAAGTATATCGCGCCCGGTCTTTAACTTCATTAGGTTTAAAAACAATTAGCTTTCTGAAAGTGCTGTATCCCATTGAGGATACGATGAGTTTCGTCTCCTTATTTGCCGGAAGGCCGGTAAGGCTAAAAATGCCATTTTTGTTAGTGATGGTGTATGATATCAAAGAGGTGTCCTTAGCGTTAACAATTGCAACGGTAACAAATTCGACCGGCAATTTGGAAACAGAGTCTAATACTGTGCCTTTTAATGTTGATTTGCTTTGGGCAAAAAGCATAGCTGTAAACAACATCAGGATGATGGTTAGATAGGTGGTTCTTGTCATAAAGGTAGGTGTGCCGAAGCAATGTTAGGTAAATGGTAAAAGGTTTAAATGTTACAAGGTTGCGTTTCGGTAAAAGTATTTAATTTTATTTAATTGTCAATACCTCCAAATGTTAAATTGTAGGTAACAATTTTAACATAATAAAATAGGGGGCATAAGTATTATTATATATTTGGTTGACCAATTACACTTAATTATGAGAATTTCAATAAAAGGCGTTTTAAATGTTGCTGCTATAGTTTTGCTTGCATCAAATGCGGGTAAGGCGCAAGGTATTCCCGATAATACCAGATACGTCAATACATTTGTTGGCACGGAAGCAGTGGCCGACCCGAAGCTTTTAGGTTACGTAGCCCCTAATAACTGGCGCCCATGGTCGGGTTTAACCTTTCCGGGCAGCTCATTGCCAAACGCTATGGTGCAGGTAAGCCCTATGACTAAATACCAGCCTGCCGGCGCCGGCTATGAGTATGAAGACTCAACCATAGTATCTTTTAGCCATACCAACAAAGGCCACTGGAACTTTGGTAACGTGCCGGTACTGCCAATGTCAAATCCCGGTACAACTGTCGGCTCAAAGTTCTCGCATAAAAATGAAAGCTCATCTCCCGGCTATTACAGGGTTTACCTGGATGATTATAAAGTTAATGTACAGCTGACATCTACTTTAAGATGTGCCTATTACAAGTTCGAATATAAAGATAGTAACGATCGCCGGGTATTGTTTGACCTCTCAAAAGCTTTAAGCGGTGTTTCAAGCTGGGAAATAACCCAGGACGGCGATTATGCTGTTAAAGGTTTTCAAGGCGGCGAGAATATCTACTTTTATGCTGTGTTCAGCTCGAAAATTGGCAACCTTGCAAACACCCATACCACTACTACCCGTACCGTAAGGGGCCGTGAAGTAAACGCTCCTGGCGGCAATGCCATTGTTCACCTGACCAATGATGGTAAAGAGCCGGTTTACCTGAAAATTGGATTTTCATTCGTTAGTACCGATAACGCCAAAATGAACCTGCAGAAGGAAGTTGGCGATAAAACATTTGACGCCATCCGCAAAGCGGCACACGATATATGGCAGAATAAGCTATCGGCTATACAGGTTAAAGGCGGTACCGAAAAGCAAAAAACCATGCTTTACTCTTGCTTTTACCGCTCATTACTGTGGCCGGTTTTACGCAGCGACGTTAACGGCGATTTTACTGATATAAACCATAAGGTTGTTAACACCGGTATAGATTATTACACCGAGCCATCGCTTTGGGATACCTACCGCAACAAGGATGTGTTGCTGTCGTTGGTGTCGCCTAATGTTACGCTAAATGTTATCAAGTCGTTAAAAGATAAGGGGGATAAGACAGGTTACATCCCTACCTTCTTCCACGGCGATCATGGTGCTTCGTCTATCGCTTGTGCTTACCTGAGAGGTATTACCGACTTTGATATCAAGGGCACTTACAAAATCCTGTTACATAATGCTAACGTTCCTAATCCTAACGGCCGTAGTGGCGGCAGGCAATACCTTGAGCCATACCGCAAAAGGCTATATCCCTGATCCGGATATTGCTAACCCACGAGTTGAAAGTAAAGGCACAGCCGGGGTATCTAAAACTTTAGAGTATTCGTACGATGATTATTCGGTAGCGCAGTTGGCTAAGAAGCTGGGGGATACTGCCAATTACCGTATTTTGATGGCGCGCTCTAAGAACTACAAGAACGTATTTAACAAAGCCAACAACTTTATGCAGGGCAGGTTAGAAGACGGCAGCTGGGTGAAGAACTTCAACCCAGAGTATCCATACTACGAATACATGTACCGTGAAGCAAATGCGTGGCAGGTATCGTTCTTCGCTCCGCATGATATGCCGGGGTTGATCGAACTTTACGGCGGCCCTAAACCATTTGAAGCTAAACTGGATACCCTATTCAGCAAACCATGGAACCCTAAATATATCGCCCGCAATATTGAAACCTTTATGGGCCAATATTGCCGGGTAACCAACCCGATCATGAAGCTCCGTTTGCTTATACGTTTATAGGTAAGCCGGAGAAAACCCAAAAGGTATTGGATCATATAATGAATAACCTATATGGCATGGGCCCAAGAAATATACAGCTTGCCGGCATGGATGATGCGGGCGAGATGTCGGCGTGGTATGTGTTTAGTGCGCTTGGCTTGTACCCGGTATCACCAACCGATCCTAAGTATATCGTTACGGCTCCGTTGTTTGATGAGGTGAAATGGCGCACCAGCAGCGGCAAAACCATCACCATAAGCAAGCCAGAAAGGGCAGGGGTATAACTGCTATCAAAGTTAATGGTAAAGCAAACAAAGGGTATTTCGTTTCACACGATCTGTTCCTTAAAGGCGGTACGCTTGCTATTGCAACCCGGTAATATACTCATCATCAAAATGTTAAGGCCGTTAGCAATAACGGCTTTTTATTAACGTCTGTGTTTTGTTTCACGCGAGTGTGAAACAGATGAAACAAGTGAAACAGGATTTTGAGTTAACAGGTTGATTATAAATTATTTGTAAAAATGGAGTGAAACAAAATGAAACAAAATTTGGCACTTAAGTAATTGACAATCAGTTTTTTATTAAAAATATTATTTGTTTGAACATGTAAAGATGTGAAACAGCGTATAATAACTATGTTAACCTGCTTATTCGTGACTGGTTTTGCCACGGAAACTATAAAACAAGTAGCCCAGGGCAGGTAAAATGAACAAACTACCCACTAATAAGGCTGTACCCAAGGTGTCAATAGTTTTAACGGTGGCGTGGTCTGTTAATAAGGATAAGTTCTTCCCGTTTTTACCCATAATAAAGTTAGGATAATGCGTATAACCAACCGAGACCAGGATCATACTAACCTCGAACGCAGCAAATATCCGCGGAATTTGTTTGAAGCCCCCGGCAATAGTTATCCAAAGTAAAACCAGTGATATTGATGCGGCAATTACGGCTGTTAAGCTAACGCGATTGCCAAAGATCCAGTGCGCCATGTGGATGTTCAGGGTTTCGGCAGCAAGGAAAACCAGGCCGCCACAAAAAAATGCGATGGCGTTAAGCACCTTTGCTTTTTTAATGAAGCGTTTAACATCAAAGTCGTCGGTGGCTTCTCCAATCAGGTATATAGCCGCCAAAAATCCGCATAGCGCAACTGTAAACAACCCTACAGCAATGCTGAACCAATTGAACCAGCTATAAATATAGGCCGTCATAAA
>NZ_JABFCR010000025.1:0-32984 GCF_013087555.1 Mucilaginibacter humi | reverse complement strand
AAAACTTACAGCTGCGCGGCTTTTATAAATACATATTCAGGGCGCCTACGTTTAATGATCAATATTATGGTTTCAGTATAAACCCCGAACTAAGGCCCGAACTTACAAAGCAATATGACCTGGGCCTTAGCTACCTGAAAAGCCTTACCGGTTTGTTTGATTACCTGGGCTTCACTGCCGATGCTTATTACAACAACATAACCGATAAAATTATAAACATACCCAGCCTTTATAACGGCTATGCCCGCAACACAGGTAAAGTTGAAGTGCTGGGTCTTGACGTGGGGGTAAAAACGCAGGCAAAACTTAAACCCTTTACGGTAACATTAGCAGCAAATTACACCTTCCAGCAGGCGCAAAATGTAACGGACCCTGCAGCAGCTATATACCTTAACCAACTGCCCTATACCCCTAAACATACGGTAGCTATAAATGCAGGTATCAGTAAGGGGGCATTTGGTTTGTATTATAACCAGGTAATATCATCATCAAGATATTTTGATAACGATAACCTGCCTGCCGATTATATGCCTGCTTATAGTGTCGGCGATGCCTCGATAGTTTATAAAGGTGCTGTTAATCGTTTTCCGGTTAGCTTATCGGGCGGGTTTAATAACCTGTTTAACACCAACTATATGATGGTGCAAAGTTATCCCATGCCGGGAAGATCATTCATAATTTCATTTCAAATAACTATATAACACAATAACTCATGAAACAAATTAAACTTCACAACCTCTTTATCGCGTTAGCATTTACAACGGTACTGGCATCATGCCATAAAGATAAAATAGACCCAACTCCTGATAAACCAACCGCAGAACGTGCCGGTATTTATATATTGAACCAGGGTGGTATCGGCAAAAATAATAGCGCCTTAACTTATTACGATTATACTACCAAGGCTTTAATAGGCGACCTTTTTTAACTGCAAACACCACTAAGCTTGGCGATACCGGTAATGACTTGGGGATCTATGGTACTAAAATGTATATCGTTGTAAATAACTCAAACCTGGTTTATGTTACTGCAGCTAAAACTGCTAAAGTTTTAAAAGCCATTACGCTAAATCAGCCGCGTAGTGTTGTTTTTTATAAAACCAATGCTTTTGTAACGTCATATAACGGTACTGTATCTGTAATTGACACAGCTACTATGGCTATCACCAAAACTATAACCGTGGGTAGCAGCCCTGAGCAAATGGTTGTTGCAAATGGTAAATTATATGTTGCTAATTCGGGCGGATTGGATTACCCTAACTTTGCCAAAACTGTATCTGTTATTGATTTAACCACACTGGCCGAAATTAAAAAAGTAACGGTTATTGCCAACCCGATAGCTGTAACTACTGATTCTTATGATAATGTATATGTTTTATCATTAGGCGATTATGATAAGGTATCAGCCGGGATGACTATCATTGATGACAAAACAGACGTTGTTAAAACAGCACCAACAGTTAGTTTAGGTTATAACGTGCCTATTTACGCGCAAGGCGATTTTGTTTATTATCCAACTGCCGATAATAAAATAGCGGTATATAACTCCAAAACACAAACCTCAGCATCGGCTAATTTTATTACTGATGGTACGGTTATTACAACTCCGTATGCTATATCAGGCGATGTATTAACTGGCGAGATATTTGTTGCTGATGCCAAAGATTATTCATCAGCCGGAACGGTAACCGCCTTTGACAAGAACGGTAAAAAAGAATATGTTATAACCGCCGGTATAAGCCCGGGTAAAATAGCATTGATCAATAAATAATCGTTATAAATTATTGTTTAGTAATTTAGGATTAATATGTAATTTTACGGCATGTCATTAAAAAAGATAGATACCCGCACCATAGTGCTTATCCTGTTAATAGTTGCAGCAGCGGCAATGCGTTTAGTTAATGTTAAATACCGTGCGTTAAGCAACTTTACACCGGTAGGTGCAATAGCTTTATTTGGCGGCGCGTACTTTGTTGATAAATGGAAAGCTTACGCTGTGGTGTTGATCACTTTATTTTTAAGTGATTTGGCTGTTAACTATATGTACCTCGGCAAATTGGCCCGGTATAGCAGTTCATTAATTATTTATTTATGCTTTGCTATAATGGTATTTATAGGTGGTTTGCTTAAGAAGGTAAATGTATTAAATGTGTTTGTTGCTTCATTTGCAGGAGTGGTAATACATTGGCTGATAACCGACTTGCCTTGGTTTTACGGAACGCAGTATACACATGATCTGGCTGGTTATGGATTGTCATTATCTAAAGCTATACCGTTCGAGTTGAAGATGGTGTATGGCGACATCTTATATTGCGCCATCCTGTTCGGCGGTTTTGAACTGGCTAAGAGCAAGTACACCGTATTGCGCACAAACCGCGAATTAGCACTTTAATTATTAAAACGATATAGGTGAAAGCGTCCCGGTATATCGGGACGCTTTTTTATGAGCTTTATTTATGAAAAAGATAGTGGTACTAACAGGCGCGGGTATAAGCGCCGAGAGCGGTTTAAAGACCTTCAGGGACAGCGACGGCCTGTGGGAAGGTTACGACATACAAAAGGTGGCAACACCCGAGGCATGGCAGCAAAACCCCCAACTGGTGCAGGATTTTTACAATATGCGCAGGAGGGATGTATTGGCAGCCAAACCTAATGCCGCGCATTATGCCCCGGCCGAGTTGGAAAAGCAATACGACGTAACCATCATCACCCAAAACATTGACGACCTGCATGAGCGTGCCGGATCAACAAAAGTGATGCATTTGCATGGGGTTATTACACGTTCGCAATCAAGCATCGATCCAAAGCTTACTTACCCTATTGATGGCTGGGAGTTAAGAATGGGCGAGGTGTGCGAATTGGGTTCGCAGCTGCGGGCACATGTAGTTTGGTTTGGCGAGGATGTGCCGATGATCATCCCCGCGGCGCAGATCTGCCAGCAGGCTGAGCTTTTTATTTTGATAGGTTCGTCCATGGCCGTGTACCCTGCAGCGGGGTTGATCAACTATGTGCATTATGATGTGCCTAAGTATATTATCGACCCCAAAATACCGGATGTTAACCGGGTAAAAAACTTAATAAAAATAGAAGAAACAGCAACTGTTGGCGTACCGAAACTGGTAAGGGAGCTAACAGGTAACTGATAAAAAAGAAGTAAAAAGTGTTGCACTTTAAGTGCTGCACTGTATTTAGTCAAAAAGCTAATATTTTATTTAAATAACTTATGTACAGTAACTTAAGTTTATTTAACTAAAGCTTTTGTACTGTTGAAACTGGTGCACTCCACTTTTTTAAAGTACTTAATTACAGATATTTAACCTGAAACAGTGTTGCAAAGTGTTGCAAAGTGTTGCACTTTTTATGCAACACTAAACACACTAAAATCTAATGGCAATATACTGACTAATGCCTATTGCCAACCATCGCTTTTAATGCTATTTTTGTGCTTCATTTTAAATAGATGTCTGAAATTATTGAACATGTAAAATGCCTGATCATAGGGTCAGGTCCTGCAGGATATACTGCTGCTATATACGCTTCGCGCGCCGACCTGAAACCTGTAATGTATACCGGTATGTTAGCAGGCGGCCAGCTTACCCAAACTACTGATGTAGAGAACTTCCCGGGTTATCCCCGGGGAATAATGGGTCCTGAAATGATGGAGGATTTCCGTCAGCAAGCAGAGCGTTTAGGCACTGATATCCGTTTCGGTTATGTAAGTTCGGTTGATTTTTCGAGCCTGCCGCATAAGGTCACGGTTGATGAAAGTAAAACTATATTAGCTGATACGGTTATCATATCAACCGGTGCGTCGGCAAAATGGTTAGGGCTGGAGTCTGAGCAAAAGTACAGCGGCTTTGGCGTATCTGCCTGCGCGGTTTGCGATGGTTTCTTCTTTAAAGGCCGGACGTTGCCATAGTAGGTGCCGGAGATACCGCTGCCGAAGAAGCGACCTACCTTGCCAAGCTAACCAATAAGGTTTATATGATCGTTAGGCGCGAAGAGTTCCGGGCATCAAAAGCGATGATGCACCGGGTGCTGAACACCCCGAATATTGAAGTATTATACAATACCGAAACCAAAGAGATCTTAGGCGATGGTCAAAGTGTTAATGCCGTACAGGTGATCAACAATAAAACCGGCGAAGAGCGTACGTTGGATGTTACCGGCTTCTTTGTGGCTATCGGTCACTCGCCAAATACAGAAATCTTCAAAGGTTGGATAGATATGGATGAAACAGGTTACATCAAAACTAAACCCGGCTCAACCCAAACCAATATAGAAGGTGTATTTTGCTGCGGCGATGCACAGGATCATATTTACCGCCAGGCCGTAACGGCTGCCGGCACAGGCTGTATGGCCGCTATTGATGCCGAGCGTTATCTTGCTGCTAAAGAGCACGTAGTAACTGCTTAAACGGACTTTAGTACAAAATATAAAGGTTGTCTATACAGGCAGCCTTTTTTTGTGGCATCTTTTTACATGACGGGTTGCGTTATGTTTTTAAAATCTTTTAACTTCACCACCTTAAATTATTGATTGATCTGTTACTATGTATAAAAAAATCTTTCTGTTGCTTGTTGCTTGTTTGGGTTTAGGTGTGATGGTGCAAGCGCAAGATACTGATCCGAACCCAGAATTATACCTGCACCGGTATCGGTGAAAAAGCCGCCGGTACATTCGTACTAAGCCGAGACCACCTTGCTTGCCGATACGATCACCAACAAAGCAGTTGTTTTTTTAGCAGATTATATAAGAAACAGCGCTATGCTGCATGTAACGCTAAGACAAAACAGCGGTAACGGCGTAAACAATAGTATAGTGCTTACCAGTACAGGTACAGAAGGTTTGCCGGCCGAAGGTTACCGCTTAACTATTACCCCAACTAATATCACCATAGCCGGTAAAGGTGCGGGCCTATTCTATGGCATCCAGACGCTGATACAATTGATCCCTGCTGATAAAGGCGCCGTAGCTAAACTGCCATGCGTACAAATTGAAGATTATCCGCGTTTTGGCTACCGTGGTTTAATGCTGGACGTTTGTCGTCACTTCTTCTCGGTACAGTTTGTTAAAAAGTATATCGACCTGATAGCTGCGTACAAGCTAAATACCTTCCACTGGCATTTAACAGATGACCAGGGGCTGGCGCATAGAGATAAAAAAGTATCCTAAACTAACAGAAATTGGCAGCCGCCGTGCCGAAACCGTAATAGGTAACTACCACGACCGCACGCCGCAGCAATATGATAATACGCCGTATGGTGGTTATTATACTCAGGACGAGATCCGCGAGGTAGTTAAGTATGCAGCTGACCGATATATCACCGTAGTGCCCGAAATTGAAATGCCCGGTCATGCCATGGCTGCTTTAGCTTCGTACCCGGAGTTAGGTTGCGAGCCTGCTTTAGGCTACACCGTGCAAGGTACCCGGGGTGTATTCAGGAACGTTTATTGTCCGTCTGAAACCACCTTTAATTTCCTTGAGGATGTGTTGACCGAGGTGATGGGGCTTTTCCCCAGCAAATACATCCACATCGGGGGTGATGAAGCCCCTAAGGATGTTTGGAAGCAATCTAAGTTTTGCCAGCAACTCATAAAGAAATTAAAGCTTAAAGATGAACATGGCTTGCAAAGCTATTTTATACAGAGGATTGAGAAGTTTGTAAACTCGAAGGGCAGAAGCATTATAGGTTGGGATGAGATATTAGAAGGTGGCCTTGCGCCAAACGCTACGGTAATGAGCTGGAGAGGGGAGCAGGGCGGTATTGCCGCGGCTCAACAAAACCATGATGTTATCATGACGCCAGCAGCAATGGTTTATACATAGATCATGGACAAGGTTCTTTAAGCACCGAACCTTTGAGTATTGGTGGCAATGAACCTCTTTCAAAAATTTACCGGTACGACCCAACGCCCGAGGTATTGAATGATGATCAGAAAAAGCATATCCTTGGTGTGCAGGCCAACATGTGGACAGAATATATAGCTACTGAAAAAAGGTGGAATATATGCTGATGCCACGCTTAATGGCCCTGTCAGAGGTTGCATGGACACCGTTGGCCAATAAAAACTTTAAAGATTTTTCTGAAGCACGTTTACCATCGCACCCGCCCGGGTAGATAAAAATGGTTTTCTATACCGTGTGCCAACCGCTATTGGTGCTAAGGATACGGTTTACTTCGGGACTAAATTAACGGTTGATTTAAAGCCGTCGGTAACAGGCGCTAAGGTTTATTATACGATAGATGGCTATACCCCCGCGAAACGGATAACGAGTTTACTATTCCTATGACCTATAATGTGCCGATAGATAACTATCGCGAATTGCAAACTATAGTGATAACACCAACGGGCAAACGCAGTGTGGTAACCAGAACAGTTGTATACAACAAAGCACCTATAGCTCCTGTGGAGTACAAAGGTAACAGTGCAGGCTTACGCTATCAATTGTTCCCGGGAGAATATAATAGCACCAATGATTTTAAACTGGCTGCTGATGGCGCAGATTCATTAATAGCCAAAAGTTTTAATATTAACCAGTTTAGAAAAACAAACGGGTTTGCTATAATATATAACGGCTATATTCGTATTGATAATGACGGGGTTTATGGTTTTGGTACCGCATCTGATGATGGTTCTACATTATTTGTCGATGATCAGTTGGTAGTTGATAACGATGGTAAGCATCCTATCGGTGCTAAAAACGGCGCTATCGCTTTGCAAAAAGGATATCATAAATTTACACTTAAATATTTCAATGTTGGTTCAACCGGAAGCCTGCGGGTTTATATTACTATACCAGGCAAACCAACCGGCGAACTGGGATCGGATTTATTGTTTAACTAACTAATAATATGAGCGTAAGGTCTTGGTTTTTTATATGGATGGGATGTGTAACCCTAGCAGGTTGTACGCAGGAGCAAAAGAAGGTGGTAGCAACTGTTGCACCTAAAGCACCGGTGTTGATCGATCCGTTTAAGTTTCATAAAATGATCGAGGTTGCTCCCGGGCAATACTATGATATTTTAACCCGGGGGCAGGGGCGCGATTGATACCGGTTCGCTATTAATATTACATTCAGACTCATCAGGAAGAAAATTCACCACCACTACCGGCGATGTGAATGGTACAATTGTCGACGTCTATAACTCGGACATGGATATAGATGGTCACCCTGAAATATTACTACAAGCCAAACGCAAAGACACCATAAATTATACTACTGTTTATGCTTTCGAGTTTTATGAAACCAAAGTGCAAAAACTTGATTTCCCTAAACTCACCAGTTCCCAAAGAAAGGGTTATCGTGGTAATGATAATTTTTATATATCTGAAGGTAAGTTTATAAGAGAGTTCCCAATTTATGAAGGGAGCGGGCCATCGGCCAAACCAACCGGCGCAAAACGTAAGCTTGAATATAGCTTAAGTGGCAATAGCTTTAATGTAAAACAACTAAGTAAAGATTCTACTTCGGTTAAGGATAAACCCAAAGTTGTCGAACCTGTTAAAAAGCCGGTAGAAGAAAAGCATACCACGGTTAAAAAGACAGAGAAGAAGAAAAGCCATAAAGCCGAGGTACATAAAAAGAAGAAAAAAGGCACCACAGGTAGATTAAGATCTAGTTAAGGCAATCATTTCTTTAGCATTACTTATTGCCGAAGTTTCAATATCGTTATTGAAATAACACCAGCATTCTTCGCCAATTTCATTGTTTTCTACGGCCGTCACCACACTTTCCAGAAACTCACTTGAGTAGGGCGAGCGATAAAGCTCAGGCACACCATGAAAACGGTAATATATTAGCGGGGTGTTCTGAACAACCTCATCAGGCAATGTAGGATGACTCATACCGCAAAAAGTTATCTTGTGTTCGCCTAACTTGTTGTAAACATCTTCATTCCACCAGCTTTCGTGTCGCAGTTCCACTACATTATTAAAAGTAGGATTAAGTTGATTAATAATCCTTTCCAGTTTATCATCATCATAATGAAAGTTAGGTGGTAATTGAAAAGTACCGGCCCTAATTTTTCTTGTAACCCATTACTAATTGTATCATAAAAGCTGTTGATGAGATCAGTGCAGTCTTTAAACTTTTTATAGTGTGTAATGGCTCTTGGTGCTTTAACAGCAAAGCGAAAATCAACAGGGCTTTTGTTGTACCAGGTTTGCAGAAAAGATAATTGCGGAAACCGGTAAAAAGTAACATTTAACTCTAAGGTGCTGAAATGCTTGCAGTAATAATCAAACCATTTAGTTTGTGCCAAACCTTCGGGATAAAATGTGCCTTTCCAATGTTTATAATGAAACCCCGAACATCCAATGTACCACCGCATGTTTAAATAACTGTGCTGTTAAAGTTTTGTTTCCATTAAATTTTATACATTTGGGTATCGTCCTATAGCTAACAAAAAATGCATTTTTTATATCCTGCCTTTTTATTTGCATTGCTATCTCTGGCCATCCCCATATTGGTTCACCTGTTCAATTTCAGGCGGTATCAAAAGGTTTATTTCAGTAACGTACAGTTCCTTAAAGAGATCCGGAACAACAATCATCACGCAGGAATTTAAAAGAACGCTTAATACTGTTGGTACGTTTACTGGCGCTGTTATTTCTGGTGTTGGCATTTGCCGTGCCATATCTATCCAATCATAATAATACAAATGCAGGCGCACAGCGCACTATAAGCGTTTTTCTGGATAATTCGTATTCCATGCAAACTCTGAACAGGGAAGGCTCATTATTAGATGAAGCTAAACGACGGGCAAAAGAAATTGTATCTGCTTATTCTATGAATGACAGATTTCAGCTGCTTACGCAAGATTTTGAAGGTAAACATCAAAGGCTGTTAAGTCGTGAAGAGTTTAACGACGCTGTGGATGCGGTTAAGATCAGTCCCCGCAGCCGTAGTTTGCAGCAAATCATTGACAGGCAGCAAAACTTATTGGCCTTACAGCCGGGTGCAGGCCACTCGATAGATATTATATCAGATTTTCAAACAAATATAGCCAATGGCAAACCTTTAAAAGTTGACACAGGTGTACACCTAAGCCTGATACAATTAAGTGCCAGTACACCGGCAAATGTGGCGGTAGATTCTGTATGGTTGTTAAGTGCTATCCACCGCCCGGACGAAACCGAAAAGCTGGTTGTTAAACTGCATAACTATGCCGGCGAAGATGCTGTTAAAATACCTTTAAAGCTATCTATCAACGGCGACCGGAAAGCTTTGGGCGGCTTTACCTTAAAGGCGCGGTCTGTTCAAAATGACACACTTACCTTCTCTGGCCTTAAACCCGGCTGGCAGCGCGCCGAGATCATCTTGCAGGATAACCCGGTTACGTTTGATAACCAGTTTTATTTCAGCTTTAATGTAAAGCAGCAAATGCAGGTATTGCTGATAGACGGGGGCACATTTAACCCATATCTGAAAGCTGTATTTGGTACCGACCAGTTTTTTAATGCCCGGCGTGTGCCCGATGGTAATGTAGATTATGCAGGGTTAAGCACATACCCATTAATTGTTATAAGTGATGTTAAAACTGTCTCAGCCGGTTTATCGCAACAGCTAAAAACTTATGTAAGTAAAGGTGGCACACTGGTAGTATTCCCGGCTATTGATGCCGATCTGGCAAGTTATAAATCGTTACTGCAGCAGATGGGTGCGGCTTATCCCGAAAAGCTGGTTGCCGAAAACATTAAAGTACAATCATTAAACTTACAGAACCCGGTATTTAAAAACATATTCGAAGATTTTCCTCAAACCCGGACCTGCCGGTAATTAAAAAATATTTTCAGCTAAGCTTATCATCAGGTCGTAATGAAAACCTGATGCAGCTACCCGGTGGGCAGGCTTTCTGGGCAGGCTATAACAGCGGTAAAGGCAAAGTATATGTTGCCGCGGTACCGTTAAATGAAGATTTTAGTAACCTGCCGCGCCATGCGCTTTTTGTGCCGGTAATGTTTAGGATAGCATTGCTAAACGGACGCGATCAGCCTTTGTTTTATTCGTTAGGTCATGATGAGACCGTAGAAACCACACCTGTCCAATCGTCAGAAAAGCAATTATTGAAATTAGTTAAAGGCAAACAAAGTATTATCCCTGATGTTAAACAGCAGGAGGGAGTCACACTGTTATATGTGTCTGATCAATTACAGGAAACTGGCCTGTATGAGCTTAAAAAACAGGATAGTATAGTTTCTGTAATGGCATTTAATGATAACCGGAGCGAGTCGGATCTAAGCTATTATTCGGCTGCCGAACTGAATAAAATTATTCCCAACAAGGGCAATGTTATAGAGGCCACTAAAGGGTCGGTAAAAGATATTGTGGGCCGTGCAGATTTTGGTGTGCAATTATGGAAACTTTGTATAATTTTGGCATTGATATTTCTGGCAGCCGAAATACTGCTTACCGGTACTATAATCCTGTTAAACCAGCGCTTTCGCAGCCGGAAACATCAACCTCAATCCACACATAAAGCAGCGTTAAATGAATTTGCTTATCAAGTCCGCTACAATTGTTGATCCCAACTCATCCTTTAATCAACAAGTTGCTGATATTTTAATAAAAAACGGAACTATTACTGAAATCGCCAAAGACATTAAAGCCGACGTTACGGTGTTTGATGCTACAGGTAAATATGTATCTCCCGGCTTCTTAGATCTAAACTGTAACATAGGCGAACTGGGCCTGGAAAGTAAAGAAAATTTACAGACAGGAACTGCTGCCGCAGCAGCTGGAGGGTTTACCGGGATAGCATTAATGCCCAACACCCAACCGCCTGTACATT
The DNA here is from genome assembly GCF_013087555.1 of Mucilaginibacter humi. Classification (NCBI taxonomy): domain Bacteria; kingdom Pseudomonadati; phylum Bacteroidota; class Sphingobacteriia; order Sphingobacteriales; family Sphingobacteriaceae; genus Mucilaginibacter; species Mucilaginibacter humi. The sequence goes on along the minus strand of NZ_JABFCR010000025.1, from coordinate 22,189 downwards.
CAAAGGCCGAAGTTGAATATCTGCTTAACCGCGCAAAAGGTAATCTGGTAGACGTGTATCCATTAGGAACGCTGTCGCATAAACGCGAGGGTAAGGACCTGGCCGAAATGTATGATATGTACCTGAGTGGGGCTAAAGCCTTTACCGATGGTAACCGCCCTGTGCAGGATGCAGGTTTAATGGAACGCGCCCTGCTTTATACCAAGGGCTTTGAAGCAACTGTTTTTTCTTATCCTGAAGATACGGCCATCGCGGGCAAAGCTAAGGTGAACGAAGGCGAAATGAGTACGCTGTTGGGTATGAAAGGTATCCCATCGCTGGCAGAAGAACTCATGATAGCGCGTGATCTTTACCCGGCAGAATACACCAATTCAAAAATCCACTTCAGTACGATATCTACCGCCCGTTCTGTCGAACTGATAAAAGAGGCGAAGAAGAAAGGGTTGAAAGTAACTTGCGATGTGGCTGCCCATCACCTGGTGCTTACTGACGATGTGTTAGCGGGCTTTGACAGCCTTTACAAAGTAAAACCACCCCTTCGTACCCATAAAGATGTTAAAGCGCTTATAACGGGTTTAAAAGACGGAACGATAGATGCCATAGTATCGCAACATACACCGCATGAGATCGAATTTAAAGATGTGGAGTTTGAGGTTGCAGAGTTTGGGATCATTAGTTTTCAAACCACCTTTGCGCTGGCTTTAAAAGCAGGGTTAAGCGTCGACCTGATCGTACAAAAATTAGCTGTTAATCCACGTGCTATATTGGATTTGGAACAAGCAACTATCAAGGCTGATCAAAAAGCTAACCTGGTTGTTTTTGACACAACTACAGCGTGGAAATACACAAAAGAAAATAACAAATCAAAATCATATAACTCTCCTTATATCGGGGAGACATTAAAGGGACAAGTGCTTTTAAGCTGTAACAATAATCATTTATTTAAATCCAATTTATCATGATTGATCCAAAAATAGAAATTGCACTTGGTGCCGCATTGCAGGCCTTCTCAAAATATAGCGGAATAGATGTTGCCGGGATACATGGCGAGTTCCAATCAGTTTTTGAATTGGAAGATGACTTTTTAGCTAAGGTTGACGCGCTGGATGCAGTTTTTGATAATCACCCGCAGTTAGAGGGCCTGCGCGAAGTGTTTTTTGATATGCTGATGATCAACTTTTTTAGTGCCGATGTTAAAAAGCTGGAAGAGGATTACCCGGATACGCCCGAATGGGAAAGCATAGAAGAACAAACTTTGGATAGGGGTACAGAACTGTTGAACCTGCTGCTATATTTAAACGAGTGCGAAGACGAAGATATTGAACCTGAACTGGATGATTACCTAAAAGAGTTTTTATTGGTTGATGAAGATGAGTTCCGGGACGAATACCGCATTTATGAACCCGTGATAGCTAACCAGATATTAATGGAAAGCCCGGTGGATGAAATAGCTAAAGTAGCGGCTAAACTACCTGAAGATTCAGAGTTGAAAGAGCTGTTTTACCCAATGATGTGCTTTTTTCAAAACACAAACCCAACTACGGACGATAAAACTACTATTGCTGCAAAGGCAGTGAACAAAGAGTTTGATATGCCCGTATTAAGCATATTGGAATCATTTAATTAAACCTTAAACTAAAAGAAATGGAAGATCACACACAAAAAGCAACCATAGGTAAACTTGGTATGCGGTATGGATTATTAATTGCCGGTATTTCTGTTGTTTTATCAATTGTATTTAGGATAGTTAATCCGTTGATGCAATTCACAAATATTTGGGTACAGCTGTTTAGTGCAGTGGTGGGTATTGCCCTTATTGTAATTTTTGGTATGGAGATAAGGAAAAGCATTGGTGGTTACTGGAGTTTCGGCACGGCATTTAAAGCCCTTATGACGATGTCTGTTTTTGTAATATTGATTACCGTGTTATATAGCTTTATCCTTTTTAAATTTATTGACCCGGATATGCCAACCAAGATCAACGATGCAACTGAAGCAGTAATGACCGAACGTTTAGCCAAAATGGGAATGGATCAGGATAAAATTGATGAGACTTCAAAAATGTTCCACAATGGCGAGTTCAAGGCAAAACTGGAGCCGACGCTAAAAAATGAAGCTGTTACTATTTGTTTTAGCTTACTTTTTTATGTAGTTGTTAACCTGATTGTTGCTGCTTGTATTAAGAAAAATAAGCCCCTTAATACGCTTGATGATGCTATTGATCCTGCAGTTTAATTAATAAAATTATAATAAAATAAAAGCGGCCGTTTCTATCATGAAACGGCCGCTTTTATTTATAACGTTTAAAGCAATTGTTACGGTTTACTTTTCATAACCTGTTTAACAATATCATTACCAAACACAAATACCATCAATGATATAAGCAATACAAAACCAACTATCTGGGCGCGTTCCAGAACTTATCGCTAAGCGGCTTCCCTTTTATCATTTCGACAATTAAAAACACCGCGTGGCCCCCATCAAGGGCAGGGATAGGCAACAGGTTGGTAAATGCAAGTACCATTGATAAGAAACCAACCAGGGGTCCAGAAATGCACCCAATCAACCTCCGAACCAAACATGGTTGCAATGGCAACCGGTCCGCCAATTACTTTGTTAAATTTAGCTTCGCCTTTAAACACTTTGCCAATAGCTTTGGCATTGTTTGAGAATGTACCCCAGGCCTTACTTGCCCCTACAGGTAAGGAACCAAAAAAGCCATATTTAATGGTCTTTTCTTTAGGCAGATCAAATTTGGCCGCAATGCCCAGCTTACTGTCTTTATTAATGGATACGGTTAGCTGCTTAACCTCATCTTTGCGCTTAACGTCAAGTACTGCAGATTTATTGGTGTATTTCTTTAACTCAGTTTGTAACTCGTCATAAAACGCAATTTTAGTTCCGTTAACCGCGATTACACTATCGCCTTTAGTCAATCCGGCTATTTGGGCTCCGCTACCAGTACTACCGAATCAATAGCAAACTTTAGGCGTGGTAAAGGGCTGATAAATTGCTCTATACCATAATCCGACAAGTCATTTATAATATTTGCAGGTACGGTAACGTCCATTGTTTTCTCACCTCTTTGCAGGGTTAAAACGGTATGGTCTAACAATACCTTCGAGCTCATCAGGTCCTCAAACCGGTCAACCGGTTTTCCGTTAACTGCTACTATTTTATCACCGGCTTCCAGTCCCATTTTTTTACCAATGGTACCCGGTACTATGCCGTATTTTATACTTGAGTTTGCAATATAACTTTCGCCTAAACGCGCGGTAAGCATCCAGAAAATAAATATACCTAACACCACGTTTACAAAAACACCACCAAGCATAACAATTAAACGCTGCCAGGCCGGTTTAGAGCGGAACTCCCACGGTTGTGCCGGGCCCGCCATCTGCTCGGTATCCATTGATTCATCAATCATACCGGCAATTTTAACGTAGCCACCTAATGGTAACCAGCCAATGCCATATTCAACGTCTTTATAAGTAAACTTAAACAGGCTAAAGCCCCGGGCATCAAAAAACAGGTAAAATTTATCTACTTTAATACCAAAGGCCCTTGCGGCTAAAAAGTGGCCCAGCTCATGCAATATCACTAAAATCGAAAGTCCCAGTATTAACTGGCCAACCATAATTACTATACTCATTCTTCTCTATATCAAATTATAAGCCTTTGCAGGCATTTGTTTTATTAAATTTTGCGCAAATATGCGTGTTTCTTTGTCAGTATTCAAATAATCGTCAAGGGTAGGCTGGGTTTGGAAGCTGATGTTTTGCATGCAGCTTTCAATAAGAGCGCTCATAGCCAAAAATGTTACACCATTGCTTAAAAAACCCGCTACGGCTACCTCATTGGCGGCGTTAATAATGCAAGGCATGTTACCACCCTTATTCAATGCATCAAAAGCCAGGCCTAAATTTCTAAAGGTCATTATGTCAGGCTTTTCAAATGTAAGTTGCGGGTAATCTGTAAAATTAAAGCGTTTGAAATTATTTTTTAATCTGTCAGGTGATGCCAGTGCATATTGTATCGGTAGCTTCATATCCGGCAAACCCATTTGCGCCTTTATTGATCCATCCTCAAACTGAACTAATGAATGTATAATTGATTGCGGGTGCACGATAACATCTATCTGATCGGCACTTAAATCAAACAGCCATTTAGCCTCAATTACTTCCAGCCCTTTATTCATCAGCGTAGCCGAATCAATAGTTATTTTGGCGCCCATTACCCAGTTTGGATGTTTAAGCGCGTGCTCGCGGGTTACAGCGGCCAGGTCCGCAGCAGTTTTACCCCTGAACGGACCGCCCGACGCGGTTAATATGATCTTTTCGATCTTGTTATTTTCCTCGCCGACCAGGCATTGGTAAATAGCCGAGTGTTCAGAATCAACCGGTAATATTTTAACTTTATGTTGTTTTGCCAGATCTGTTATTAACTCGCCGGCAACAACCGGGGTTTCTTTATTTGCTAACGCGATGGTTTTACCAGCCTTAATAGCAGCAATGGTAGGCTCTAAACCCGCGAAGCCAACCATAGCGGTTAATACAATGTCGATCTTCGGATCAGTTACGATCTCGTTTATCGCTTTTATACCTGCCAAAACCTTTGTGTCCGTTTTAGCCAATGCCTGTTTAACCTCAGCATATTTACTTTCGTCGCAAATAACGGCGTAAGCAGGTTTAAACTGTAAGGCCTGTTGGATGAGCAGGCGGGCGTTGTTATTTGCAGTGATAACATACGCGTTAAATAACGAAGGGTTTTCGCCTATCACTTCTAACGCCTGTGTGCCAATACTTCCTGTCGAGCCAAGAATGGCTATGTTTTTAATTTGGTTACTCAATTTTAAAGAATGTATTCTTTTAATCCGTCGGCTATCTTCCTGTCGTTAGCTAACCGGGGTACTTTATTCTGTCCGCCAAGCTTACCTTGCGACCGCATATAATTAATAAACGTGTCTTTTTCAAACTCCGGATGACCAAAGGTTGTAAAATGTTACCGTCAATAAGGTCAAAATAGTAAATATTTTTCGCTTGCAACGCTTTATCTACTTTACCGGCAAAAGCTGTCAGGTCGTTTGGTTCAGTCCCAAACTCAATAAACCACTCGTGGTAAGGTAATTCCCCTGCTGGCGGGTTCACTTGCGGGGCAACTGTAAATTCAATAATATCAACACCTTCGTTGTTAGCTACACCCATCAACGCCTGTTCAACCTCTTCGCCAATAACATGTTCTCCAAACGCTGAAATGTAATGTTTAATACGCCCGGTCACAACTATTTTATAAGGGTTCACGGATACAAACTTTACGGTGTCTCCAATGCTGTATCCCCATAAACCCGCGTTGGTATTTAATATTAAGGCGTAATTTTTATCCAGCTCTACATCCTGTAAGCCAATGCGGGTTGGATTTTCGTTAAAATATTCATCAGTTGGGATAAACTCATAAAAGATACCGGAGTCAACCAATAACAATAAACCTTTTTCCTTCTGCGAATCACGGAAAGCGATGAAACCTTCCGAAGCAGGGTAGGTCTCAATAGTATCGATATTAAAGCCTATACTATCCATCATCCGGCTGCGGTAGGGCTCAAAATTTACGCCGCCATATACAAACAATTTAAAGTTTGGAAAGATGTCTTTGATATTTTTACCACCGGATATAGCTGATAGCCTGTCGAAATACATCTGGCACCGGGGCGGGATGCCCGATATGAGGCGCATATCCTGGCTGATGGTTTCCTGTACGATCGCATCTACCTTTTCTTCCCAGTCTTCAATACAATTGATCTCATAACTTGGCAGGCGATTCTTTTGGAGATAAGCAGGTACATGGTGCGCTACTATACCCGATAGCCTACCGGTTGGAATGCCTGCTCGTTCGGCTAATACCGGGCTCCCTTGCAGGAATATCATCTTGCCATCTAAAAAATCGGCTTTGCCAGTTTCGTGGATGTAGCTTAGCAAAGCATTACGCGCGGCCTTAATATGCTCGGGCATGCTTTCTTTACTGATAGGTATATACTTTACCCCCGATGTAGTGCCTGATGTTTTGGTAAGATAAGTAGGTTTGCCCGGCCAAAGCACATTAACTTCGCCATCTACAACACGTTTAATGTAGGGGCTAAGCTCTTCATAATCGCGTATGGGGACAAGGCGTTTAAAATCTTCGTAAGTTTTGATATCGCCAAAATAATGGTCGCGCCCGAAGGCGGTAGTATTCGCCCCTTCTATTAATTGCTCAAAAACTTTTTGCTGAATTTGGGGCGCATTTTGGCGGATACGGCTAAGATCTTTATTAACCCATGCCGCAAATACCTTGCTCAAAATGGCTTTTAAACCCATAACTTAATTGGTTTCGGCAATATCATCATCCACATCCTGGTGGCTGTATACCAGTTTGCGGTAAGTTACTGCTAATAGTATATTAACGAAAGGGTAGGTAAATATTATGGCTATGGAGATAAAGCCAAATCCATCATACCGGATAATGCTGCGGGGAGGGCAATAAATAATAAAATTATGCACAACATGATCAATACTTTAAAAAAGTACCCTTTTGTTAGCTGAAAGCTTTGGCGTATTGATTCGAAAGCGCCCGATTGATCATCAACTACAAACGTAATGAAAAACATAATTCGCAGCGCGATATATAATGTTAGCAAGGCCGCGATATTTTCTAATAAAGTTTGAATGTTGGGATAATCATCAAACCTGGTCATCAGAAAATGGAATGTTGTTACCGGGAAGGCTATAAAGAAAACTACGATCAGGTAACTTACTATGCTTTTGAATGCCGGTAATACCGGTTAAACTCAAATTCATAATACTCACTGTCAATAACGGTAAATATTAATTTATAAAGACCAAGCGTGGTATAGGCTTGCACAAATATCATAATAAATGAAACCGCCATTTTCCCCCAGAAAGCTTCGGGCGAGATCACATACTCGGTAATGATACCTAAAACAGAAAGCAGCAAAAATGATATAAATGAATAAACAATTATAGTTACAAAGTTTTTCTTGAAAATTGTCCGGGCAGATTTTGTTGTTTCTGCTATAGAAAAGGGGTGATACATACTTTATTTACCAGCTTTTTATTATTACGCGCCTCCAGAAATCCTGTATAAAACCAAGCCCGTAAGCTGTTAGTTGGATGAAGGAAGCCACTACGCTCAAAAATGCAATTTTTACTGACTTATTTTTACTTAATGAATGAAAAAATATTAACAAAATAATAAGTGCCGCAATTATATTGCATAAGGTAGCTATTTGCCAGTTAAATATATTTGAAATTGCTGTAAATAATACGCATAACGTAAATATGGCCGGAAAGAAATGTACCGCCTTAAGCTCGTTAGGGAAGAACTTATAAACATTAATGCGCGCCCTGCCAAAAAAATGCAATTGCTTATAAAATTGCAGAAAGTTTGTACGGCGTTTATGGTAAACTTTTGCCCGCGGAATTAAGCCGATCTTAAAGCCCATTTTATGGATGCGGATACTGTATTCGATATCCTCGCCAGAGCGGGTGATGATAAAGCCACCGGCTTTTTCCCATACCTGCCTGGAGATACCCATATTAAAACTACGCGGGTGAAACTGGCCAAGACTTTTTTATTCCCCCTTATGCCGCCGGTTGTAAATGGCGACGTCATGGCATAGCTGATTGCTTTTTGAGTAGGAGTGAAAGATGGGTGAGCTGCATCCGGGCCGCCATAGGCATCCAGCCAGTTTTCGGAAAGCGAGTTGTTGACTATTTCCGTGGTAATCCTCGGGAATCAAACAGTCCGAATCAAATATGATAAAGTAATCGCCTTTGGCGCGCTCGAAGGCATAGTTGCGTGCAAAGCCCCGGCCGGCGTTTTCTTTTACAAAGTATTTAATATCAAGCTGGCCGGCGAAACTTTTAACTATTTCTTCAGCATCATCCTTTGATCCATCCTCAATAACCAGCACCTCGAAGTTTTTATAGGTTTGCTGGGTGAGTGTTTCCAACAATTCTTTTATTTCTTGCGGGCGGTTGTATAAGGGTATGATGATGGAGAAAAACATTCTTTAATTTGATGATTTGAAAATTTGATGATTTGAAGATTGAGTTAAACGCGCAATATTTTCAAATTGACGCATTTTCAAATCTTCAAATACTATCTTCTATCTGATAATTATTCCGCTCGGGGCGCTGCGGGCTACCAGTTCGGCAACGAAGCCGGTTAAAAACAATTGCGAACCTATTATAATAGCAACTAAGGCAATATAAAATAAGGGCTGGGCTGTTACCTCGCGTGAAACCTTGATATGATTTGCTATGTCGTAAAGCTTTTCGCCTATAATCCATATCGCACAAACGGTTCCTGCAAAGAAGCTTAGGGCACCAATAGCACCAAAGAAGTGCATTGGGCGCTTACCAAACTTACCTACAAAAATATCGATAGTAAGTCTAAAAAACCATTAATAAAGCGGCTTAGCCCAAATTTTGTTACACCGTATTTACGTGCGCGGTGCTCAACTATTTGCTCGCCTATTTTTGTAAAGCCTGCCCACTTGGCTATAACAGGGATATAGCGGTGCATTTCGCCGTATATCTCTATGTTTTTTACTACTGTTTTACGGTAAGCTTTTAAACCGCAATTAAAATCGTGCAGGTTATTTATGCCCGACATTTTACGCGTGGCCCAGTTAAATAATTTAGTAGGAATGGTTTTAGTCAGGGGTCATATCGCTTAGCTTTCCAGCCTGATATCAAATCGTATTTCTCTTCTGTTATGCGGCGATATAATTCGGGGATCTCATCAGGGCTATCTTGTAAATCAGCATCCATGGTGATAACCACATTACCCTCTGCGGCTTCAAAACCCACATTTAATCCGGCAGACTTGCCATAATTGCGCCTGAATTTAATACCCTTTATAAAAGGATTATTTAAACGCAGCTTTTGGATCATCTCCCATGAACCATCTGTACTGCCATCATCAATTAATATTATCTCGTACAGGAAGCCGTGTTCGTCCATTACTTTGCTTATCCGGGAGGTAAGCTCGGGTAATGATTCAACTTCGTTATATAAAGGTATTACAACTGATATATCCATTTATTGGTAGTAGGTCAAGAGCTAATGCTATTCTTCAAGCCCATGCAAAAATATAAAAAATGAGGAATGATTTACAGGCATCTTAATCAATTCTCCAATAAGCCATGCACGCGTTCCGATTCATGCTTCAGGTCGTCAAAATTAAACCCGGCAACCCAGCAATTTTCATCAAAACTATAATTTATTACCGCTATAACGGCCAGGTTGTCCGTTTTCTTATCGTGATAATCATAATCCCATAAAATTGCCTGCAGGCCATCATATAGTTTTATTTTCTTGTTGTCCGCCCGCAGGACGTTGTCGTCCCCGGTAAAAAGTTTTACTCCCGTGGCACACCGGTTGTTAAAGTCGACTTTTAATACTATCCGGCCGTTGATTATGGACAGGTTATCCCTGCTTAACAGGTAAACTATTGCACTGCCAACCAATGTCGTGACCATACTGCCCAGCCATAGCCAGTAGCCTATCCTGTATCCGGTTATATAAGAGGTAACGTTAGGTTGTACATCTGATATCGTAGCAGCTAATAAAAATGATGCAGAAAGCAAAGTAGCTATTAAACTAAAAATCATGGCCTGTTTGGGCTTCTTATTGATCTGCGACCATGCAGCCCATATTAATGGATTGGCGTACCAGGTTAAACCCGCAAGGCTCATAATACCACCAATAGCACCCAACGCCACGATAGATATACCCATCCAGTGATTACCGCAAGAGCCTGTGATGCAATAGGCTTGCTGTGTTAGCGAAAGCCCATACAAACCCATACTGCTCACTAAAGTTATTTTGATTACTATGGCTTGTGATTTGGTTTTCATTTGTGGTGTTAACGCTACTACAAATTAAACAACTATCGGTAAATATTTAACATAAATTAACTTGTATGTTAAGGTTTGTTAAAGTTTTATAAATCAGTAAGATGTGTTTTACTTTAGGGTGTGCTAAAACTAAACCCTCACTGTATGCGGCTTGCCGGTGTATTTATATTTTTGTTTTTTGCCGGCAAGCTTAGCGCACAACAACAATCAATCACAATATTTGATGACGATACAAAACTACCCGTTATAAGTGCTACCGTACGCGTTAAAAATCAATGCTTACTTTTAGTGATGTTGACGGTAGGGCTACATTAAATTTTAATCATATATTGGTTGGCGATACACTTAAAATAACTCATATAGGTTACAGGCCCCGGCAGTTTATTATAGGACAAGCAAAAATGCCTTCAAAAATTTATTTACAGCCTGATAGTGTGATATTAAGCAGCGTTTTTATAAAAGGCCGGCGCACTAAAAACAGGATTCATTAAACCTCAGGAAAGAGTTTGCCAAAACGTTTGCATATAAACCGGTGGGTGTGGGGGATATTTTTGTAAAGCGATCTATATATGAACGGTCTAACCGGCCAAACAATACCAGCGAACTGGTTACTATTAATTTTTTACAGGTGATGCGATTGTTTGGCAAACACAAGGATAAAACAACCAAACTGCAGCGGACGCTGTTACAGGACGAAGAAGAGACTTATATATCGGGAAGGTTTTCAAAGGAAAAGATAAAATCAATAACTCATTTAAGCGATGATTCTGTAAGGATCTTCATGATAAGGTACCGGCCCGCGAAGACTAAGGTTGAGAAGATGAACGATTACGATATGCTGCTATACATCCGTAAATGCTATGCCGATTTTAAAAAGCTTTAATCGAACTGGTTTTGTAAACGTATTAGCCTGTCTATCATCAGGTTTACTTTATCCTGTTCGTTTTTTACAAAACGGCCCTTTAAATAAAACGTACAGAACAAAAGCCACAACGCGCTAAAACCATAAGCCGCAACTTTAAATGTTGTAGACGAACTTTGTAATACTTCAGAAAAGTATAATACCAGGCCGCAGCTAATAAGCAGCATATAAGCATAGAATAACCAGCCATAAACTACTGCGCGGTTTTTTTGATATTCTTTTAAGCTTTGCAGGTATTCGGTAGGGTTGGTGGTTATATCCTGCTTGCTGATAACGCGGTAGTCCCTTATCATCATCAATCCGTACAGCAATATGGTTATCATTATAATGATAATACCCACGTAGGTTACCCAGGGACGTGAATACTAAAAATAACATCACCCCAAGTACACCAATAAATGATAAAGACATGGTTATAATGCCCAGCAGCAGTTTCCTGCTCATTCCGCTCATTCCCTTCTTCACCTGTTTCAGCACATCATCTACTGAAAGCTGATCCTTTTTTGGCTGTTCCTGCCAAACCGACATTAAATGATCAAAGTCTTTCATACTGATTATATAATTCTGTCAATTTTTGTTTAATACGGAAAATCTTAACCCGTAAATTACCCTCAGATATACCCGAGATGTCTGCAATTTCAGGATATGGTAACTCGTCAAGCACCATAGTTATTATAATTCTTTCCGACTCTTCAAGCTTTGATATACATTTATACAATAACGCAACCTGCTCGTTCTTGTTAGAAACTTCCTCCATCTTACTCTCCGCTATCTGCGGTGTCAGCTCATCTTTTGCCTGTCGTTTCTCTGATCTTAAATAAGTTAAACAGGTGTTAACCGCTATCCGGTATATCCGTAGAGATCATTGCCTGGTTACGAAATTTATCCAGGTTTTGCCATACTTTTAAAAATGTTTCTTGTAACAGGTCGTTCGCAGCATCATCATCCCCGGTATAACCATAGCATAAATGGAATATCTTTTTTGAATTAGTTTCAAATATTTGCTTAAAGACAATTTCCTTTTCGCTCACAGTTATAGGTAAGTTTCTTAATTAGATGCAAAGATAGGAGTAATGTTACAACATATAATTACTCTTGCTAAACCAGCTTAGTTTTTTTTCGGCATCATCAAGCACCAGGTTGTAATCATTCACAAAATCATACTGCATATCCTCATGCAATTTGCCAATAGCTATGCGCGCTTTTTCTATCTGCCTGGTTAATATTAAGCGAAGAGGTTTGTAAGATGTACGCTTGTCGGCATATTGTATATAATTGGTGCAAAAGTTTAAAAGCAGTTCTATCTCTGCTTCTTTTGATGCCATAAATTTAGTGTACTTGCTTAGCAGCCTTAAAATTTTACGCAGGTATTTTGCGGCCTCATAACTGCGCACCGGTAACTGGCTAAACATAAACCCCGCTTCGGCTTTTACTTTCTCGATAAAGGCGGTGTCATTATCAGCCTCAAATAATAAGTAAGCCAATAACTCCTTATTCTCTTTTTTATGCCGGGCAAGGCGCAGGCATAATTCGGCAATTTGCAGCCCGGATAAGTGTTGCAACTCTTTTTTAATATCCTGTAAGCCATATACGGCTGTGCTCATGTTTTAAAAATTAATATATTTAGCAAAATAGTAAATAGTTGTAGCTTCGCACCGTTATATTTAGAAATGAAGAAAAACAAACTCACCCTCTATATTTTCATCGCCCTTATTTTGGGTGTTGTTGTTGGTTACATTTATAATGTTGCTGTACTTAAAGATTACAATAACAAAATTAGTGCCGCCGAAACCACCATCAAAGTTATTGATAATAAGCTGGTATTGTTAAAGGATACCAACGCGGTAGTATACAAAGACCTTAAAAAGAGAAATCGGCCCAGGCTAAAATTCGTAAGGAGAACGACACGATCCGCGAGGGTAAGGTGCAGTATTTCACATTGTTAAGCGATATATTTTTGAGGCTGATTAAGATGATCGTAGCGCCATTGGTATTCACAACCTTAGTGGTTGGTGTAGCTAAGGTAGGCGATATAAAAGCAGTTGGCCGCATAGGCGGGAAGACCTTGTTATGGTTTTTAAGTGCTACGCTGGTGTCCTTATTATTAGGGATGATATTGGTGAACCTGTTTCAACCCGGCCGCGAAATGCACTTGATGTTGCCTGATAGCCACCGGGTACCGACATTCAAAAGTCGGCGCTTTCGCTTAAAGATTTCATCAGCCATGTATTCCCGAAGAGTTTTTTCGAGTCGATGTCTAACAATGAGATCTTACAAATCGTTGTATTCGCCCTGTTTTTGGCGTTGCCACAGCATCAATTGGCCCGATGGGCGAGATCGTTGTAAAAGCGTTTGATGCCATTGCGCATGTTATATTAAAGATAACCGGTTATGTAATGAAGCTGGCGCCGTTAGCGGTGTTTGGTGCCATTACAGCCATTGTTGCCAAGCAGGGGTTAAGCATACTATCTACCTATGCCATTTTTATAGGCGAGTTCTATTTCTCGCTGATAGTTTTATGGGCCGTAATTATTTTAGCCGGTTTCTTTGTTTTAAGAGGGCGTGCATTTAAACTGGTAAGCAGTATTAAGGATGCGATGCTGGTAGCCTTTGGTACCTCAACCAGTGAAGCGGCTTATCCACGTGTGTTAATAGAGATGGAACGCTTTGGCTGCAGTAACAAAATTGTAAGCTTTGTATTACCGCTTGGCTATTCGTTTAACCTGGACGGCTCTATGATGTATATGACGTTTGCATCTTTGTTCCCCGCGCAATCCTACGGTATTCATTTATCCTTCGCACAGCAGCTTACTATGCTGTTAACGCTGATGTTAACCAGTAAGGGAATTGCGGGTGTGCCGCGTGCCTCGTTAGTGGTTATAGCGGGCACAATAGCTATGTTTGGTATCCCGGAAGCAGGCTTGGCCTTGTTGATCGGTATTGATCCTTTGTTGGATATGGGCCGCTCTGCAACCAACGTATTGGGTAACGCAATGGCAACAGCGGTAGTAAGTAAATGGGAGGGAGAGCTTACCAATGGAAATCACATCCCGGTCGAGGATCTATAATAAATCATTAAATCAATAATTAAATTCATGTTATCTAAGTCGAAAAAAATATTCCTTGCGCTAAGCATTATTCTACCGTTTCTATTTTATTGCTTGTATTACTATAATCACATGCTGAAAAACGCGCCCTATAAGTTTAGTGAGTTTGAGTCGATGAGCATTCAGTACGGCACCCGCGATAGCCTGGTGAATAAGTATGATTCAAAAACTGGCGACTATCAATATTTAAACCGTGCAGATTCTTTAGTTAAAATGAAGTTGCATTTAAGTAAAGATGATCTTTTATACCTGCACCGTAAGGCTGCCGACCTGGGTTTCTGGGATTTCCCGGTAGATGAAACCGGCGACAGCATAAAGGTAGGATCGAAACAGCCGGTGCGCTATATTATAGAGTTTAAATACCAGCGTAAAAGTAAAAAGGTAGTATTTGATACAAACTTTGATGGCGACATACGCCTGGTTGATGCTAACCTGGCGTAATAAAAGAAATTACCAATGTGCTAAACAAGGTAGAGGGTGATCAGAAAAAATAAAAGATGTGTTGTAATTTGAAATACAATTACCTATATTTGCACCTCGAATTTTAAAACATTAATTAACAAACCATGTACGCAATAGTAAGTATAGCAGGCCAGCAATTTAAAGTTGCTAAAGACCAGCAGATCTTTGTACACAGATTACAAGGTGACGAGGGCGCTAGTATTGAATTTGACAATGTGTTGTTAGGAGAAAACGAAGGTAAATTCAAATTAGGAACTGATTTGAAAAGCGCTAAGGTATCTGCTACGATCCTGTCTCATTTAAAAGGTGATAAAGTAATAATCTTCAAAAAGAAAAGAAGAAAAGGTTACAAAAAGAAAAACGGTCACCGTCAGCAATTTACCAAGATCCAGATCACCGGTATCACTTTATAATCAGATTTTTAAAACGATCAGCCTGAAGGCCGGTCATAAAAATATAAGAAAATGGCACACAAAAAAGGGGCCGGTAGTTCAAGAAACGGCCGCGAGTCACATAGCAAACGTTTAGGTATCAAGATATTTGGTGGTCAGCCGGCAATAGCAGGTAACATCATCGTACGTCAGCGTGGTACAAAACACAATCCTGGCCTTAACGTAGGTATCGGAAGAGACCATACTTTATTTGCTTTAGCAGCAGGCGAAGTAGTTTTCAAAAAGAAAGCAGACAACCGTTCATACGTATCTGTTATTCCTTTTGCAACTGCACCGGTAGCAGAAGATCTGGCACCAGCACCTAAAGCAAAAGCAGCAGCTAAACCGGCACCAGTTGCAGAGGTTGCTCCTGAAGTTGTAGCAGAAACTGCTGCACCGGCTGAAGAAGCTGCTCCAAAAGCAAAAAAAAGCACCAGCTAAAAAAAAGCTGCTGACGCTGAAGAAGCACCGGCTGCTGAGTAATGTAGAGACGCAATATTTTGCGTCTGATAGAAATAGAAAGCCCTTATCAAATTTGATAAGGGTTTTTTGTTTTATAATCTGTCATGCTGAACTTGTTTCAGCATCCCACTTGCTCAATAAATGTTTACCTGTCTGTGAGATGCCGAAACGAGTTCGGCATGACTAATCTATTTATGCCTGATGCTTCACAGGTATTTCTCCCATCTCTAAAACCAACGTCCCACCGTTAACCAGGTCCCGGTGCGAGAACCATAGTTTATCCAGCTTCCTGCCATTCATAGAAGCCGACTGGATATACTTCTTAGTTTTGGATGATCCCTTAGCAATCAAAGTAAACATCTTGCCATTCGGCAGATCAATAGTTACTTTACTAAACAACGGACTGGTAATGGTATACATAGGCGAACCGGGCTTAACCGGGAAGAAGCCCATAGCTGTGAATACGACTACTGATGACATTGACCCGCCGTCCTCATCGCCGCAAACGCCTAATACGTTATCTTTAAAATAAACATCCAGTATAAACCGTGTCCATTTCTGTGTTTTCCGGGGACTGTTGGTGTAATTAAAGAAGTACGGGATCTG
This sequence comes from Mucilaginibacter humi, assembly GCF_013087555.1. Classification (NCBI taxonomy): domain Bacteria; kingdom Pseudomonadati; phylum Bacteroidota; class Sphingobacteriia; order Sphingobacteriales; family Sphingobacteriaceae; genus Mucilaginibacter; species Mucilaginibacter humi. Next base: position 6,283 of record NZ_JABFCR010000025.1, on the reverse strand, counting down.
GAACGAACACTGGTTACCCATAGAGAACTGGCCTATTAATCCAGTCATATCCGGAAACTTGGCGTAGAAGGCGGCACGACTGCTACCCGGCCTTCACGGAAAAGCTGGTCGAGCTCGGCCTCGAACTTATCCTTACCGCCCATCAGTTCTATCAATCCTTCAATATCATGGGTCACGCCAAATTTGTAAGTATACGCGTTATTCTCGTTGTAATAAGATTGGTTATTATAAGTCCTTTCCGTTGATTTTGGATCAATCGGTACCCATTCGCCTTTGTCGTTCTTTGGCATAAACAGCATCTTGTCGTTGCTCCAAAGTTTTTTATAATTACTGGCCCTTGGTGCAAACTTTAGGTGCACCGCGTTATTGCCCAACTCTTTGCCCAATTCGCTCACTGCCCAATCGTTGTAGCTTGCCGCTATAGTTACCGCAACCGCCGAGCGGGCACCGCGCTTAGCCTTCGCAACCGCGTCATTCTCAGCCTCACCGATGTTCAGGGCGGGGTAGTAACCTTTTTCGTAATAAAAGTCTTCCAACGCGCCTTTAGGGCCGTTTGTAGAGGCAAGCATGGTGGCCTGCTCCGCATTCTTTAGCATGCCCTCTAATGCTTTCTTAGTATCGAAGTTACGGACACCCTTACGGTAAGCATCCAAAAACATCACCGACGAATAGAAGCCGAACATACCCGGGCGGTCGCCAAATACTTTAGGATACTCGGGCATCCAGCCGCTCTGCTCATACATGTTAACGTACGATTGCAGCATATCGCCCTCCTGTGCAGGATTAAGAATACAACGCAAGGGGTGCTGCGCTATGTAATCACCCCGTATAATCATCCGTATACATGTTGCGTTTATCATCATGCACCTTATCGTCGTAACCGCTGAAGTACGTGCCACCGCTTTCGGTGATGTTGAACATACGCACATAGCTGCGGTACAGCGCCGTATAGAACGTTCGTTTTTGACCAACATTACCGCCCTCAACCTTTATCTTGCCAATCTCTTTTCGCCAGATCTCTTTACCCTGCGCGGCCAACTGGTCGAAAGTAATATGGGCAAACTCCTCGATATAGTTCTTCTTCGCCTGCTCCGGACTGATAAAGGAAACCGCAAATCTGAACTCGACGGTATCTGCATCGGTTTTAGCATAGCTCATAGCTACCTTTTCGCCATTCATCATTTTAGGTGTAGCTAAGGCACCCTGAACGGTATATTTACCCCAGTCTTTATCACCATTTGATTTGGCACTTACCGGCTTGCCTGAAAAAGTACCGTACATGTAAGCCTTGCCGCGTTGCGCATGGATACTATCGATAACAATCTCGGTACCTGTAATGGTGCCATCAGGCGCTATATCATATAAGCCATTATCATAGCAATGGGTAAGTAATACATGTTTTGCAACACCTTTAGGATAGCTGAACCGGTATATACCACCACGTCTACCCACCGTATGTTCAACACGTATGTCTTTATCAATCAGCGTAGTTGCATAATACCGGGGGCGGGTTACTTCCATATCATGATCGTAGGTAAGGCGCTCGTTCCAGTCGGCATCGCTTAGCGTACCTTTTGCCGGCCTTACAGAGAAGATAACCTGAGGTGTAATTACATTCAACGACAATAACGGGAATCCGGATACCGGTCATCCGGTAATCCCGGCGCCTGGGGTGTGTTCGCACCATTTGGTTGGGTAAATGTACCACCGGGCGGTTTGTATTCAACAGCGGGGCTATATTGCCTATTATAGGGTCGATGTATTGCAGGTAGTCTTCTTCGGGTTTGGCTGTGTCTTCTGGCGGTGTATTTGTAGCGGCTTTTACAGTAACAGGTATGGCCGCAGCCGCAGCCAGCATACCACCGGCTTGCATAAACCTGCGTCTTGAAATTCCGTCTTTTGCTTCGTCTTTCATATATTTTAGGAGGTTAACCTTTGGTCGCTTCGCGGATAGCCCGTCCGGCAGCATCAATAAGGTTCAGTTTCATTTCAGAGTATTTGCGGGACAGGATAATACCATCGGCACCGGCCTTATAAGCGGCAAGCGTTGCTTTGTAAACATCATCAGGCGATTGCTTGCGGCTGTTCTTTCCTGTCGGGATGCCAATATCAATGCCGGGTAGTATCAGGCATTTGCCTTTTACACCTTTAAGCGCGCGTTGTGTTTCGCGATAAACATAGTCGGGGGACAAGCCGGCTATCGGCAGATCATTATATGAAGCTTCATTTTCGCTGTAACCTAATAGGCGGCTATTAAACCGCATTAGTTCCTCGTGCGGGATGTCCTTGAACATTGTCAAACCGATGTTTTTAATAAAATGCTGGTAACGCTCGCCGCCGCAGTTGTTATAAACTACAATCTTCAGGAAATCAACCCGGGTAGCCAGGTCTGCATAATCGCGCGTAGCGCGAAAGAAAGGATTAAAAGAGTTAACATGTTCAATATGTAAACCGACCAACTGTTTCTTACCAAGCGCCTTAATTGCTTTATAAACATCATCAACAATTTGGTGCTTGCCATAATCAAACAGCTGATCCCGGGCTACTATCTCCGGATACTGCAGCATGATGCGTTGGAACTCGACATAATACCCATCACTTGGCCGCTGATCAGCTAAAGCTGCTTTTGCAAAGGCATCCAGTTTATGATATCCTTCTTTGGTACGTTCGAAATTGATACCGCGTTTCTTGGCCGCTTCCTGGTGATACTGGCAAAAGCAGGTTGATTTAGATGGATCTACCGTACCAACCAAATGGCTTGCACCCAAAGCGTTCAATAAAGGGCCGCTGCGTTCGTTAAAAAATACTAAACCGTCCGTGTCATAGCTTGCACAAGTATCAGTAGCCGGGGCCGTCCAAAAGCCCGGACATTGGGATTGAACAGGCAAGTTGTTTTTGTTTTGCGTCCCATCAGATCAACCTCGCGGCAATCGTCAATCCCCGGTACATCGTCGCGCCACTGGTCTTCAATGGTGGCAAATACTTTCATTCCGCGTTTGCGGGTACCTTTTATAACTTCGGCAACGAGGTCACGATTACCATATTCCGGCGACCGGGTACCTTTTAAAGTTGTGTTTTTATAGTATTGGGGATGAGGGATGGCGTAATTACCTCCGTGGTAATTCAAGTCTTTTTCCTGTGGCCCATGATCTGGAAAAGGTTGCCCGCCAACCTGCCTGCCTGAAAGGCCATCACCATAAGTAAATGTATTTAAAAATATGGTGTTGATGGCACCGCGTTTTTGCAGGGTATCCAATACACTATCAACGCCTTCGTCAGCAAATGATGCCATGCCTACCTGCAGTCCATTTATCAACTCTTTGGCGGGCTTATTAGCCGCAAATGCCGATAGCTTTACCAGCGGACCGGCAGCTACTAAAGCAGCCAGTGTTGCACTGTTTTTAATGAATGTGCGACGCGGATTTTTACCAGCAGCCGAAGCAACAGGGGATAGCTTTTGGGGTTTCATAAAATCAGTTTAATATTGGTTGACTAAATATGCTAAATCTTTTTAGCATAATAGGTTACAGCCGCTGTAAAAAAGCTGATACTATGATTCCCTGATCCTAAAGCTTATAGGGACGGTACAAGTACACGTATGGGTTTACGGTCTTCAGACCTTGCTTGAGCAAGTCGTTAACAGTTTTTTCGTATCTAAAGTTACTAATATTCCCTCACCATCAAACTATCTGCAAAATCGCGCAGGTATTGTTTGTTTTCTTCCGGGAGATTGATCTTTTCTAATGCTTCAAAAGCTTTATCAGCATAGGTATGCATGGTAGTTTCGGCGTGTTGCCTTACCTGTAAATCACTATAAATTGCAGTTACGGCTTCCACTTTTTCCTGCTGATCAAATTGTTCGGCCTTGATCCATTTGTTCAACTCGGCTTTTTGGTCAGTATTAGCTAACTCTAATGTTTTTATTAACAGGTAAGTTTTTTTGTTGGATATGATATCACCGCCAACCTGTTTACCAAACTTCTCAGGCGAACCATATACATCCGGGATATCATCCTGTAACTGGAAAGCCAGGCCAAGGTTCTCGCCAAATTCGGCAATCAGCTCGGCATCTTTCATATCGGCTCCGCCTAATATCGATCCTATTTTTAAAGCACCACCTAATACTACAGCAGTTTTAAGGCGGATCATGTAAATATACTCGTCTATCTTTACATCGTTGCGTACCTCAAAATCCATATCCAATTGCTGGCCCTCGCAAACACCTACTGCTGTGTTGTTAAATATATCCAATATAACCCGCAGCAGCCTATCCTCAACCTGCATCATCAGCTTATAACCTTCTATCAGCATCACATCACCTGATAGAATGGCCGCGTTTTGGTTCCACTTTTCGTGCACGGTGGTTTTGCCACGGCGTAGCGGAGCGTTGTCCATGATATCATCATGCATCAGCGTAAAATTATGGAACACTTCGATTGCAAGGGCAGGGGGTAACGCTTTTTCAACATCGCCACCAAAAAGGTCGCAGGCCATTAATAACAGGGCCGGGCGCATGCGTTTGCCACCCATACTCAGGATGTACGCTATAGGCTCGTATAACTCGGCGGGGTACACCGGGTATTTAAGATTAGTAACCGCTTTATCAATTAATTGCTGCAGGTCTTGTAGTTCTCTCATAGTAATAAGTTACAGGCAATATTAATCCTGTACTAACGAAAAATCAATTTGTTTTTTAGCGAGGTCGACGTTTTTTACACGTATTTTAACCTCATCGCCCAGTTGGTAAATTTTCTTTTTACGCTGACCAATGATGGCATAATTTTTCTCGTCTAAGGTATAAAAATCGTCAGAGATATCGCGTAGCCTGATCATTCCTTCGCATTTATTTTCAATGATCTCTACATACATGCCCCACTCTGTAACGCCTGATATAATACCGCTGTAAACACCGCCCACCGGTCTTTCAAAAAATTCTGCCTGTTTGTACTTCACTGATGAGCGTTCGGCATCGGCAGCTTTCTTTTCCATTGCTGAAGCATGCTGGCACATTTTTTCATAATGATCTGCATTAACAGATTGGCCGCCATCTAAATAATGCTGCAATAAACGGTGCACCATCACATCCGGATAGCGGCGGATGGGCGAAGTGAAATGTGTATAATGATCAAACGCCAAACCGTAGTGACTGCTGGTTTTGGTAGTATAAATAGCTTTAGCCATAGACCGGATAGCCAGGTGGGTCAATACATTCGCTTCTTTTTGCCTTCTACATCCTCCATCAAAAAGTTAAGTGACCTGGCAGTTTCTTTGTCGGATTTGGTATTGATCTTATATCCAAATCGCGCAGCAAAGTTAGCAAAGCTGGCCAAAGCATCAGGCTTAGGCGAATCGTGCGCACGGTAAACGAATGTGTACTTATGCTTTCCTTTACCTTTTTGCTTACAAACTCGGCTACCTTACGGTTGGCTAAAAGCATAAAATCTTCTATCAGTTTGTGTGCATCCTTACGCTCTTTTACATATACTCCTGTTGGTTTGCCTTTATCATCAAGAATAAATTTAACCTCGGTAGTTTCAAAGCTAATGGCGCCGTTTTTAAATTTACGATCACGTAGTATGTAGGCCAGTTCATTCAGCTTTAATATCTCCTTTGTAAAGTCGCCTTGCTTGGTTTCAATAACCTCCTGTGCTTCCTCATAGGTAAAACGACGGTTTGAGTTGATGACCGTTTTCCCGAACCACTCATTCTGGATATTTGCCTGTTCGTCAAGTTCAAATACTGCTGCAAAGCAAAGTTTATCTTCGTTTGGACGTAGGGAGCATAAACCGTTTGATAACCGCTCGGGCAACATCGGGATAACCCTGTCTACCAGATAAACTGATGTGCCACGATCAAAAGCCTCCTTATCCAAAGCTGAGTCAGGAATGATGTAGTGCGATACATCCGCAATGTGTACACCTACTTCGTAATTACCGTTTTCTAATATTTTAAAAGATACGGCATCATCAAAATCCTTGGCATCAAATGGGTCGATAGTGAAAGTGGTAACGTTTCTGAAGTCACGGCGTTTGGCAACTTCCTGAGGGGTTATATCCGCTGAAATCTCTTCTGCATCCTGCTCAACCTCTTTAGGAAAGGAGAGCGGAAAGCCATACTCGGCAAGAATGGCGTTCATTTCAGTATCATTCTCGCCCTGCGCACCTAAAATATGTTTGATGCGGCCGACGGGATTTTTAGCCCGGGCTGGCCAGTCGGTTATCTCGGCAACTGCTTTAATTCCGTTTTTAGCGCCGTTAAGTTCACCCATTGGGATGAAGATATC
>NZ_JABFCR010000026.1:0-31544 GCF_013087555.1 Mucilaginibacter humi | reverse complement strand
GGTATAACTATTATAATACCGGTTACCCACCAGGAAACAAATTAAAAATCCAACATCGAGTTTACCAGGCCGGGAAGGCTAAGGCATTATCAAACTTTAGTTGTAAAGTCCATTAAAAGGTGGTATCAGCTGTCGTTTTTTGTTTGTCGCTATCAGGCGCTCATGGCTATAATAGCTGTACGAACGTTATTTAAGATCATTAGTCCATTAAAAGGCCGATATCAGCGGTTGCCTGCCGTTATCAGGGCCATGGCCAGTATATTAGCCACGGACGTTTTTTTATATTTTACGACTAACGGGCAACCATACGGGGCGTGGGACCTAGTTGATAATTGTAAATTGCATTTAGTTTTTCTGAGGGCGGGAAAGGGCCCCGCCGCCACAATTAAAACTGCCCAAACAAACAAATGAAAATAACACCCCTACAGTCAAGCTGTTTAAAACAAACACCGTCAGCCTAAAAAGGGGTATAACTATTATAATACCGGTTACCCACCAGGAAACAAATTAAAAAGTTCTATATCAACCAAATCCCGGCGGGTAGTGGCAAGCTGTCCAGATCTTTTAAAACCGGGCGTGCAGCGGTTTTATGAACATTACCGTCATGACCGGTATAAGCTAACCCGGGTATAAAAGCCATATCTGTTTCGCCCGATTTAATATGGTTTACCAATTCAAGTAATGTCTGCTCGGCCTCGCCAATTATTACATAGTCGGCGCCTTCTTTCAAATATTCTTCATACCGGTCGGTCGAGTCTGAGCTGGATACAATTACCGTACATCCGCGCGCCTTAGCCATTTTGCACATATTAAATGCCGCCTCGCGCATGTTTGTAAGGCACATTTTAGTGAGGTAATTAAAGCCATCGTCATACACCACAAAAAAATCGGGGTGGGTTTCATCAAGCACGGGCTCAACTTCTGCCGGGTCGGCTACAAACATGGTGTCAAATAACGAAACCGGTAACCATTTTCGCGCATTAAAGACGCGGCATATAAGGTACCCGGGGGCGCGTACGGCTGACCTATCGACCATTGTTTAGGATCAAACCGTAAAAAATAGGAATGGGTGAAAAGTATATTATTCATGATCCTATAATGTTGCAAGCGGCGACAGGTGTAAGCTGCATACACACTTTACGCAAGTGGGGTTAGTGCTCATATCCAGCGTACGCCTGAAATCAGTTGCTGCCTGGTTATTTAATATTTCCGCTAATGAATTATTGCGGATGTTACCTATCGTATCATGAAAAAAACATGGCCTTACGCTGCCATCGGCCTCAACAACTGTTGATACCCAAGGGGCATTACACTTTTTATAGGGGAAAGGATTTAACCCGTAAAACGCAGCGTAATAATTATAGATATCCCAGATCTTCGCGTCAGATTCGGCAATAAAGCGTTTGTTTAAATATGTCGCCTCATCTAACACATGGTAAATTACATCCTTTAGTTCGGGCAGCTCGTGCTCACCTATCAATATTTCATGCTGTTTAGGTTCGGCCCGTGGGCGGTTTGGCGGTTAAAGGCATGGCTGCTGATATCCGCGGGTAAAAAGCTTACCCGGTCAATACCCATATCTTTTGCTGCCGCGATGATAGCCGGCCAGTTCCTGAAGTTTAACCTATGGATAACCGTACGTGCTGTAATGCGATAAGAGGGCTTTAAAAATTTAATGTACTCAACACCTTCCTTTAGCTTTTTAAACGCGTTAGGGATATTGCGGATCGCGTCATGCATAGCCTCGTCGCCATCTAACGATACTACCATATCATCAACCCATCTCAACAGCTGATCTGCATTTTGTTTAATGGACAGGCCGGTGGTGAGCAGGCTTACTTTAATATTTTCTTTTTTGAGGATCTCGCAAAGCTTAAATAAATTGGCGTTCAGCAAGGCTTCGCCGCCTGACATGACCACCTGCTGCGTGCCGAGATCTTTCAGTGATAATAAAAGGTCGGAAATATCTGCTTCGGTAAGTTGTTTCAGGTTTTTATTATCCTTCCAGATATCGCACATTACACAACGGCAATTACAGGCGCTGTGAGGCATCAATATCACTACCGGCAGGGCAGAGATGCGGTGCGTTTGCAGGGTGCGGTAACGTTTGTAAGTATGTGCGATAGACTGCAACATGGTATCTTATTTTTTTATAGCGATCCAATAAAACGGATCTTTTTTAAACAGGCGGTTAAACCAGCTTAAGGGTTAAACAGCACCCGATAATCAAATCCCCAAAACTCGCTTAGAGAGTGGTGGAAATAATGATCGGCCATTTCGGGGACGCCCATATCTTTATAATAGCTGCGGCACCGCTCGGCTGCCATTGCCGCATCGTCCGGGTCGTAAAAAGGGGTATCTAATATATGGATCTCACCGCCGCGGTTTAAAATCCGTTCGGCTTGCTGCAAAACAGCCACCACCGATGGAAAATATTGCAGCGATGCGGCAAAAACGACGATGTCGAATTTCTCTTTATCAAAGGTGTTTTCATTAAAACTATCGTACACAAACTCCGTGTTGGGCTTTTTAAACACCCGGTTGGCTCGTTAATTTCCACCCGGTTAATATCCAAACCGGTGACATGTGTTTTAGGCAAGCCGGCCATCTTTGCAGACAGCCAGCCGTTACCACAACCAACTTCCAATATTCTTAAAAACCTACGTTTCTTAGCCAAATAAGCCAACAGCCTGCCGCTCGAATGCTTTCGCATATCCCATTCATAAGAGTGGATATAAAAGTCGGGCAGGGTTTGCAGTTGCGCGTCTGTATAAATTCTTTTTTCGTGTGCTCTTACTGCAAAATAAAGCTCTTCAAACTCCGGCTGCCGGGGTTTTGAACGCTTAGTGACTTTATTTTGAACACTTATATCCAACGGGTTTATTTATTAACCCCTGTTTTAGGCTGACGGTGATCTGTTTTAAACAGCTTATTTAGTAGGGGTGTTATTTTCATTTATTTGTTTGGGCTGGTTTTAATTAATAGCGGCGGGGCCCTAACCTCCCGCCACTATCAAGAGAAACTAAATCTACAATTACACAATTATCAATAAGGTTACGCCCCGTGTTAAACAAAGGTTGCCCGTTAAATGAAATAAAATACTGTGGCAACCTTTATAAAAAAACGTCCGTAAAGCTATTATAGCCATGAGCGCCCTGATAGCGACAAACAATCCCATAGCAGCTGATATCAACCTTTTAATGGACTAATGATCTTAAATAACGTTCATACAATTATGGGCAACGGCCCGGTTAACATCAGCATAAAAACGACAATACCACCGCTGATACTTTACAACTAAAGTTTGATAATGCCTTAGCCTTCCCCGGCCTGGTAAACTCGCATGATCATTTGGATTTTAATTTGTTTCCGCAATTAGGTAACCGGTATTATAATAGTTATACCGAGTGGGGTAAACACATCCAAACCAATTATAAGGACGAAATAGCGGCTGTATTAAAAGTGCCACTGAACTTAAGGGTTGAATGGGGGATATTTAAAAACCTGCTTTGTGGCGTCACCACGGTAGTAAACCATGGCGAGCCCTTACCAATAGCTAACGCTCCTATAAATGTTGAACAATGCCATAGCATCCACTCGGTGCAGTTTGAAAAACGCTGGAAACTTAAACTCAATAATCCGCTTAAGCGTAAACTGCCGGTGGTAATACATGTTGGCGAGGGCAGTGATGAGCAGTCTAAACGCGAGATTGATACACTTATCCGTTGGAACCTGCTGAAAAAAGCTGGTGGGGGTGCATGGCGTAGCCATGACCACCGTGCAGGCTAAAAAATTTGAAGCGGTGATATGGTGCCCCGCATCGAATTATTTTTTGCTGAATAAAACTGCAGCGATGGACGATCTGAAAAAACACACTACCATTTTATTTGGTACCGACTCGACCCTCACCGGCAGTTGGAACATCTGGGACCATATCCGCCAGGCTCGCGAAACAAACATGTTAACAGATGCCGAGTTATATGATTCGTTGCATCCGGGCGGATCTCAAACCGATGTTGACAATAGGGGCTCTATAGTTGTCGTCAAAAAAGGAAACAGGATCATCGTTCGATTCTTTTACGCAACCCAACCCGAAGATATATTGCTGGTTGTTCATGACGGCGAGGTAAGGCTGTTTGATAACACGATGCTCGGCCAGCTTGAACATCTTAACCTAAAAGAATTCAGCAAAGTGTTTATGGGTCGCACCTGCAAATATGTACAAGGCGACTTGCCCGGTGTAATGCAGCAAATAAAAGCTTATTATCCGGGCGCTATATTCCCGCTAACCGCTATTTAATTATGTCTGTTTATTCAAAAATACGCTCAAAATTATCGCGCAAGCTTAAATGCTATCAACGCGACCTGCGCTATTATTTGGGGTTAGATAAAGTATTCTATAAAAACGCCCGTGGCAGCCGGGTCCTGATCTATCATGGTATTTGCAAACAAGACCATACCCGCTTTAACCCGATATTTTTAACTGCAAAAACTTTCGAAGCTCACCTTAAACTTTATAAAAGGCATTGCAATGTGGTTTCGCTGGATGATTATTATAACAGCAATTTCAGTGATGAAAAATATAATGTCTGCCTGACTTTTGATGATGGATTTGCCAATAATCATCAATACGTTTTGCCGTTGTTGGAAAAATATCAAATGCCCGCCACTTTTTTATTACCGGGATAACCAATGAAGGTTATGATATATTATGGAACGATTTTTTAGGGATCGTAAGTAAGTACGGTTCGCAAAATATCACCTATAAAAACCAGCAGTATTATAAAGGCAAATACGATCTGTATTATGCCGCCGACACCCATATTACCCTTAAAGAGCAGCTACGTGCCGCCGGCTTCGCTGAAAAAGCGGATATGATGCAATTGCTGTACCCGCTGGCCCCGTTTAAAACTAAAGAACAACATACAGACTATTGGTTGCAAATGACGACAGAACAAATAAAAGAGCTGGCTGCTTCGCCATATGCAACCATTGGAGCACATGGTTATTACCATAATGACCTGGCACAAATAAGCCCCGAAGATGCTTTTAAAGAAATGCTGCAGGTAAAACAATACCGGAGGGGTTAATAAATAAGCCGGTAACCAGCCCGGCGTTTCCTTATGGCAGTTATAACCAACAGGTGATTAATGACGCTAAAAGGGTAGGCTACAAACAATTACTGGCGATGGATTTTTATAATGATACAGATAGGCAGGATGAAACCATGCGTGAACGGCTAACAGTAAACCCATTCATATCGCCGGTTAACCAATTGCACGCAACCATAACCTGTAAATATGATTAGTCCGGCCACCACCTACACCACTGAACGGCTTAGCTTAAATAATATAGCTGATATGGATTTGCTATATAAAGCGGTATATGGGTATGAGCGGCTTGCCGGATTTTTCAGGAATAAATACGATACGGCTTATACAGGAGCTAAATTTATTGGCTATCTGGCTTATAATAAACAACGCTTACCCATTGCTTTTTATGGCGTTATACCAACCTTGATTTTGTATAATAGTAAAACGATACTGGCAGCACAATCGGCAGATACTATGACACATCCGGAATATAGAAATATGGGATTGTTTACCGAATTGGCTAATCTATCGTACGCTTTGTGTAAGCAGGAGGATTTGCACGGTATTTGGTTTTCCTAATGAAAACTCTATGCCGGGTTTTATTAACAAGTTGGGCTGGCAAATAACAGGCTCGCTTAACCTGTTTAAAGTTTCGGTTAAAGGGGGCATCCCGTTAGAGCAGATCGCCCTGAAAATACCCGCTTTCAGATCCTTGTATAATCATTATATAAATTGGGTTTTAAGGGATGTTTTAACTAATAAAAAAGGAGTTCAAAATTCTGTATTGGCCGATAGCTATAACGGAGTATTTCGTAACGATAAATATTTTAAATATAAAAGTTACTCGCCTACCCGGGTTATTGAAATAGATGGGACATTGATTTGGATAAAACTGCAAAACGGTTTACAGATTGGCGATATAGAAAATATAGGCAGCACTTTTGAAAGCGTTATAAAAAACTAATATCACTTGCCCGCAAATTGGGGCTAAATCAGATCCATTTTCAAACAAGCCCCCAAACACGGTTAAACAAATTATTTGCAGCGCATTATCAACCTATCGGTTCATTTAAAACCGGGTTTAAAATTATTGACGATGACATCAACATCGAAAACATAAAGTTCACCTTAGCCGATATAGATATATTTTAACAGTCATGAAGTTTGTTTTTGCCAGCTATATTTCATCCAATACTTATAACGATCCGGCAGCCTGGCTGGAGCGCATAAAAGCCTATACGGGTGTATTAGAGGCGGTAGCAGCAAATAATGAAGTGATAAGTATTGAGCAAATTAATTATGAAGGAGATGAGATAAAAAATGGAGTTAACTATCGGTTCAGAAAGTTTAATACACGCACCTATTTCCCGGTAAAACTAAACTTGTTTATCAGTCAGCAAAAACCCGATGTGGTAGTTATACATAGCATGCATTTCCCGTTACAGGTAATGTTGTTGCGATTGCTATTAGGGCGCAAACCAAAGATCATTATCCAAAACCATGCGGAGAAACCATTTACCGGGATCAAAAAAAAGTTAGTGCGATTAGCGGAACATTCTGTCAATGCTTATTTATTTGCCTCGCGGGCAATGGGTTTGGATTGGATAGCCAAAGCCAATTTAACATCGCCGAAAAAGATCCATGAGGTAATGGAGCTATCGTCATTTTTCCACCCAGTGCCCAGGGAAACAGCCCGTGCAAAAACCGGGATCATCGAAACCAAAGCATTTTTATGGGTGGGCAGGTTAGATCAAAACAAAGACCCCTTAACCGTGATAAAAGCCTTTTGAAATTTGCTGCGACAACGCCTTCGGCTTGTTTATATATGCTCTATCATACCGAAGAGTTATTACCCGAAATACAACAATTGTTAAGCAAAGCGCCCAATGCTGCTGCAATAAAACTCATTGGCAAAGTACCCAATGATGAGTTATTATACTGGCATAACAGTGTTGATTTTATTGTCGCCGGTTCACATTATGAAGGCAGTGGGACGGCAGTTTGCGAAGCGATGTCATGCGGGTGCATCCCTATAGTAACTGATATATTTTCATTCAGGATGATGACCGACAATGGCAATATAGGCCTGTTGTATGAAGCCGGTAATGAGGTAGAATTATTGGCTGCCCTACAACAAACCAATTCGCTGAATATACCCGCAGAAAAAGAAAAAGCGCTGGCCTATTTTAAGTCGACCCTTTCTTTCGAGGCCATTGCCGAACGCATCGGCATTATTGCGGCTTCCTGCTGATACAGTTCCATTATAATTTTAACAGTATCCGCAATATGATAGGGCAATACCGGGTAGTATAAAAGGTCGGCATCCAATAATACTTCTTTTGCCATTCGCGTCATATCAGCTGCATTCCTCGCAATATGCCAGTTGGGGATCTCGTTAATCATCGGCCGCACAAAGCTTATTACCTTTGCACCGGCATAAAGGGCCTCTAAACAAACTATGCCGAACCCTTCGTATCTCGAGGGATGTAAAAATACTTTAGTGCGTTGCATCAATGCCAATACTTCGGCGTGGGGCAGCTCTCCGGTTAGGGTTATATTGCCGTCAAGGCCAAGCCGATTTATTTGAATTTGCAGCGCTGCCATTTCGGGGCCGTTACCACATATTATCGCTTTTATTTTCGGTATATTACGCTTTAAAGCCTGTATAATATCTATAAAAACCGAATATTGTTTCAACCCTATCAGCGAACCCGCGCCAACAACATCAATGTCCCGCTCGCCGGTGAAGGGTTTAAATAACGATGGATCAATTGCCCCCGGTGCCGTATATTTGGGAGTTACGCCATAATTCCGCTTAAATTCATTAATTATAAAATCAGACAAGGCTACCAGGTTATCACCGTTCGGCATCATCTGGTAAACATATCTGTTACCCGGCCGTGCATCCCGCCAAGCAGCCAGCAATAATGTTTTAAACCGAATTTCCCGCAAACTTATCTGCGATAAAAGCGCACTCATCCATCCAAAAGCTTAAGAAGCCAATTACATTATAAGTTGCTCTTATCTTCTTCAGTTCGCGCCAGGCGTGTAGCCAGTAAGCCTGCGGTAAAAGCCGCTTTTATTTTTGCCGCCAAGGGCAATTACTTTAATGCCGTTCCAACTATATTCTGCAGCTTCTGAAGGGTATTGAAATGTTATCACAACAATATTAAGATCGGGATAGGTTTCGTTTAAAATGCGCACAAATATTTGCCTGTCGGGTAACCGTGCGGTGTCCTTCTCGTCTTTAGGGAAACCGGGGGTAAGTATTATCAATGTCTTACGCATATGCCGGTTCCATTGTTATCACCTTATCGCAAAAATCAAGGCTCGGGGTGTTGTGGGTTATCAGTATCACCATTTTACCCTGTTTCGCTAAAAGCTTTAATTTTAACAGGATCGCCCTTTCGGACGCCTCATCCATTTCAGAAAAAGCTTCATCCAGTATCAGCAAATCAAAATCATGATATAGCGCGCGCGCCAGCATTAACCGCTGCCGCTGGCCGCCGCTTATGTTTTTGCCATCTTCCTTTATCAGTTCATTAATTCCGTTGGGATATTGGGCTATAAGGCTTTCCAGCCCGCAAAACCCGATAACCTCGTCAAGTATAGCCGGATTATAGTCGCCGTCAGTAAGCGTGATGTTTTTAAGCAGGGTATCATTAATAATAAACGATTGTTGTTTTATGTACGACACCCTGTTTAAATACCCTTGTCTTTTTATCCAGTTGGTTCTTTCGCCGTTAAACAGGATATTGCCTTTATGATGTTTCAGGAAGCCAAGCATCAGGTGTATAATAGTTGTTTTACCTTTGCCGGATGCCGCCGACATCCCCACAAAGTCGCCGGCCTGGATTTCAAAACTTAAATTACTTAGTATATAGCGGTCGTTGTACCTAAATTTAACCCGGTCAAAAACTATCGACTGCAGGTGCTCTGTTTCGTCTGCAATTGTAACCTGGTTTGTTACGGGCTGAAGGTCAGTTATGGTAAACCGGTACGTTTTTATCTGGCTGGTACTGTTTAATATTTTAACGATGCCGGGGATAATCTTATAACTTGCGGCCATAAAAACACCGATAGTTAGCAGGCTTACAGCAGGTGTACCTGCCGATAATTTATTTATGGCGATCAATATAAAAATCCCAGTATGGCGAAAACCTCTACCAGCCTTGAGGTTAGTCCTTGTAAAGTTTGCTGAGTGGCTATGTTATTGTTTAATTGTGATTGCTGATCGTAATATCGCTTTACAAAAAAGCCGTCTTTATCATAAATATTGCTTTCAATATATCCGTTTAGCGACTCCTTTAAATGCTGGATGGTTTTCTGGTTCACTAACCTGGTGTTTTCGCGAATAGATCTTAGTTTAAACCTGATATAATTGGCCAGCAACACAACCGGCGGCACCAGCAATAAAAACAGCATTAAAAACAAACCCGGCTGCCAGAATAATATCCCGGTAATGGTAACTAAGATCAATATCCCCTGCGAAATGATCTGCTGCACATTGTTTAGGATATAATTGCTAAACTCTATGGGTTGATTGCTTATCCGGCGGATGAGTACCGACGAGTCAACACTTACAAAGCGCAGGTAATCATCCTTTAAATAGTTTTGGATGTTCCGTTTGGATAGCCTCGATGCAATGCCATAAAAGAAATGCTGCTGCTGTTTTGTGTTGAGATAGCCCAGCCAGTTTTTAAAACCAAATGACAGCAAAAACGCTGCAATTAATAAAAGTGAATTGCGGTTTAATAACGCATCCGGCAGGAAAGTGATGAAACCAGCCTCTTTATTGGTAGTGTAAAAGTTAATTACAACCAGTATCATCCCCAAAAAGGCAACATCCAATATGCCCATCACCGGTCGGATAAAATCAGCCAGGCCAACTTTACTTTTTCCTTTTGTTCGAGGATGTTTAAAATATCATTTATTATACGTTTCAAGCCGGCGCTATCGGTTAAGTTTTCTTTAACCAATACGTTTTAAAAGGGTCCGGCGTTGCCTGTTATTTTATACCTTTAGGTAAATTCATAGCCGGGTATCAAAACCAGAATAAATTGCCACAAAGTGAATCATGGAAAGATTAAGAATTTCTAAATACGACCCTAAATATCGGGATGCTAATGGTTATTACACCAAAGACGAATGGACGGAATACTATCAAATAGATGAGTTTTTCACTACTGAAGAAATCGCCTATAACGAATATCTTATTGTTGAAGACAAGTATGTAACGGCAATAACTGCTTTTTTCAAAATCAATGACTGTATAAAAATTGAAATCTCAGACAAAGAATTTAAATTAACAAATGATAAACTATCAGACGGCCATAACACTTATCTGCTGAACACATTTCAAAACATTCAAACAAAGTCTATTATTGAGTTTGATGATTTGGAGCCTGTAATACGATTAATTTTACGAGGGTTTTTCTGGGGTAAATTACGCTGCCTTATTAAAGATATAAGTGTTGAATTTGGGTATGACTTCTACATCTATTTTAATTCAATGAGTTTTAGCGCCGACTTAATAAAGGAAGTCAATGATTTAGGTCTATACATTAATTAAATTATGCTCAAAAACACTGCTACTATTATCTGTTTATTATTGATTGCCTTTACTGGCTTCAGTCAACCTAAAAAAATAAACTATGGCCGTAATGATAGCGTGGGCAAGTTTTATGGTGTGCGCGGCATTAAAATGTATACTGAAGAATATGGCACCGGCAAGCCTTTATTAATGATACATGGCAATGGCGGCAATATGGGTGCGTTTGGCAACACCATCCCTTATTTTGCTAAAAAGTATCGTCTAATAGCTGTTGATAGCCGTGCACATGGCCGCACCGTGGACAACCGCGACTCGTTAAGTTTTGAAATGATGGCCGATGATTTTGACGCCCTGCTTACGGCGATGCATATCGATTCGGCTTATGTATTGGGGTGGAGCGACGGGGGCATTAACGCGCTGATGCTGGCTATGCGGCATCCTGGTAAAGTAATTAAGTTAGCTTCCACAGGCGCTAATTTAGTGCCTGATTCTACCGGGCTGATCCCATCCTATTGGAAAAATGAACAGAAGGAGGTTGCTAATTGGCAGAAGCGAATGCCGCTAAAAACCGCCAAAGACAAAAACACCTACAAAGTATTTATGCTGGATTGGCTGCAGCCTAATATTCCGTTTAGTGCGTTGAAAGCTATTCAATGCCCGTCACTCATCATTGGCGGCGACCGCGACCTGATACCGATTCAGCATACTGTCGACATAGCGCAGGCTATCTCAAAATCATATTTATGGATCGTACCCAACTCGGGCCATGCCACACTGATTGAGCACCGGGATGAGTTTAATAAGATAGTGGATGATTTTTTTGAGCAACCGTTTAGGAAGAAATAACTAACGTTTGTCATTCTGAGCATAGCGAAGAATCTTGTAAGCGCGACAGAAAGATCATGTAAGATTCTTCGCTATCGCTCAGAATGACAAAATGATTAAATTAAATTACCCTGATCTTCAAATTTTTAAAAGCCACCGGGCCATGGTGATCCTGTAGTTGGATACGGCCTTTTTCAACCGTACCAAACACCGGCTCAACCTTACTGAACTTGCTTTTAGCAATGCCTGCCATAAATTCGTCGCTGCCGCGGGTATATTCCAATACTTTAACGCCGTTTACCCAGTGCTGTACATTTTTGCCTTTAACCACAATTCGTATAGTGTTCCACTGGCCCGGAGGGTTTACTTTTTGTTGGCCTCTATAGGTGGCAAAACATCATAAAAAGATCCTAATAAATGATTGGCCAGTTTGTTATCCTCGCCGTTTGCATCATCAATGATCTGGAATTCGCAACCCAGGTTGCCGCCTTTATCGTATTTATGGCATAAATATTTTATACCGGTGTTGGTGCCTTTTTCAATATTAAAATCAGCCGAAAATTCGAAATCGCCATACTCGTCGGTTGTATAAATGTCGCCGCCGTTGGCACCCGGTTTTAAAGTAAGCGCTCCGTTGGCAATTTCCCAGGCACCGGGCGCAGCTGTTACAGCAGACCCATCGCCTTTTACCCAGCCATTTGCCGTAGTGCCATCAAATAGCAGCTTCCAGTGGTCGGCTTTCTCTTTTTTGGTTAGGGTGTTATCTTTAGCTTTTTGGCCGAAGGCAGCCATAACGGCAACGCCCATCAGCAGTGTTATAAATAATTTCTTCATGGTTTTTGTTGATCTGATCAAACTTAAATAAAATTTATCTTACTATGGTATTCAATAGCAGTACGCCTATCAATCCTATTACAGACACCAGCGTTTCCATTAACGACCGGGAAAGGAAGGTTTGTTTCATGCTCAAACCAAAATACTCCTTGGTAACCCAAAACGAGGTATCGTTAACATGCGAGCAAAACAAACTGCCCGCTCCAACGGAAAGCACCATCAGCGCCGGGTCGACCGGGTTTTGCTGCATCAGCGGGTAAATAATACCGGCAGCAGTAAGGCCCGCAACAGTTGCCGAGCCCGGGCATAAGCGTAATATAGCGGCTATTATCCAGCCTAACATTAAGGGCGGCAGGTTAAGGCCCTGTAAGGTAGATGCTATCTGTGCGTTTGCGCCGCTATCTAAAAATATCTGTTTTAAAATGCCCGCACTGCCAATTATCAACAGGATCATAGAGACCTCTTTAATAGCATCAGCATACACATCCATTACTTCAGTTAATTTCATACCCATGCGGGTACCCAGCGTATAAGTTGCTATCGCGATGGTTTCCATCATGGCAATGTTGGGGTCGCCCAGAAACCGGCTATATTTTTAAAAGCGATATTATCGCCGGCAAACTTTGTAACTATGGTGCTTACCCCTATCAGCAAAACCGGCAATAGCGATGATAAAATGCTATTGGTTAAGCCGGGCAGCTTATCATTCGGCATATCCTGAACAGCCATGGCTATAACCGAGTTGGTTTTCATGTTGCGCAACGTTCGTGCAAACAGCGGGCCGGCAATAATAATAGTTGGGATAGCCACAATTAACCCGTAAGTAAAAACCTTCACCATATCGGCATGGAACTGGATCTGTAAGGCTGTTGGCGACGGATGCGGCGGCAAGAAACCGTGCATTACCGACAGTGATGCCAGCATAGGTATGCCCACATATACCAATGGCAATTTATAGCGGTTTGCTACTGAAAAGATTATCGGGATCATCAGGAAAAATCCCACATTATAAAAAAGCGGGATGCCTACAATAAACCCGGTTAGGCTCATGGCCCGGGTAATATATTTTTCGCCAAATACGGCACGCATTGAGTCGGCTACCTTTTGGGCCGCGCCGCTTACACCAACCAGTTTACCCAGCATTGCCCCTAAGGCGATGATGATAACCAGCGAACCCAGCATATCACCCAAACCTTTATTTACCGATTTTACAATACTTGGCAATGGCATGCCCAATAACAGCGCTGCCATTAATGATATAATCAAAAGGTAAGGAACACGTTTAGCCTTGCCCGGGTAATGAGCAGGATAAGCGTTACAATACAGGCGATTAAAATAAGGATTACCATAGCTATGAGTATTTGTCATTCCGATACGAGGAACGAGTGAGGGATCTTATACGCCTCATTACCAATCGCCCGTTTAAGATTTCTCACTGTGTTTCGAAATGACATGTTTTTTAAAGTTATTAATGCGAATCCCTCAACACTTCTGATCCCGAGCCACCTACCGGGAAATCCAGATCGGCGCCTTTATCTGCCTGTTGCACGGTGTTAACATACAGGTTAACATAGCCTCGATCTGATGCCAGCGGCGGCGCTATCCATTTGCTTCTGCGGATGGCCAGTTCTTCATCCGATACTTCTAAATGGATCGACCGGGCATCTACATCCAGCTTGATCATGTCGCCATTTTCAACCAATCCTAAATTACCGCCAATGGCTGATTCGGGCGATACATGCAGTATCACCGTACCGAAAGCGGTACCGCTCATGCGTCCGTCTGATATGCGCACCATATCCGTTACGCCTTTAGCCAGTAGTTTTTAGGCAGCGTCATGTTACCAACCTCGGGCATACCGGGGTAACCAACGGGGCCTACACATTTTAAAACCATTACACAGGTTTCGTCAATATCAAGGTTAGGGTCGTCAACACGGTCATGGTAATCTTCAATATTTTCAAATACCACGGCCCGGCCACGGTGCTGCATTAATGCAGGTGTTGCTGCCGATGGTTTGATAACCGCGCCGTTTAGGGCGGGTTACCTTTTACTACCACAATACCGGCCTCTTCAATTAACGGGTTGTTAAACTGGTGAATAACCTGTTCATTATATATCGTGCCGGTAGCTTTAATATTTTCTTTGTGCGATTTACCGGTTACTGTTAAAGCATCCATATCCAAAACGGCACCCATCTGTTTAATAATGGCCGGTAAGCCGCCCGCATAATAAAAATCTTCCATCAGGAATTTACCGGATGGCATCAGATCTAAGAGTAGTGGCATTTTACTGCCGATATTATCAAAGTCTTCCAAATTCAGCGCAACGCCCATGCGCCCGGCAATGGCTGTTAAATGGATAACGAAGTTTGATGAACCGCCTATGGCTGCGTTAACTTTAATAGCATTCTCGAAAGCCGGTCGGGTTAAGATCTTTGACATTTTCAAATCCTCTTTAACCATCTCTACAATGCGCCTGCCGGATAGTTGCGCTATTCTTTTCCTACGCGAATCTACAGCGGGGATAGCCGCGCCGCCACTTAATGACATACCTAACGACTCGACCATACAGGCCATTGTCGATGCCGTACCCATGGTCATACAATGGCCCGGGCTGCGCGACATGCAGCTTTCTGCCTCTGCAAATTCTGCAGGGCTCATTTTACCTGTTTTCAAATCATCCGTAAAGGTCCAAACGTTGGTACCCGAGCCGATATCATGCCCTTTATATTTGCCGTTCAGCATTGGGCCACCTTGTACTACAATAGTTGGCAGGTCGACACTGGCAGCACCCATTAAAGTTGATGGTGTAGTTTTATCACAACCGGTAAGCAACACTACCCCATCAATAGGGTTGCCCCGTATTGATTCTTCGGTATCCATGCTTGCCAGGTTGCGGAACAGCATTGCAGTTGGCTTAAGCAAAGTTTCGCCTAATGACATGATAGGGAACTCCAGCGGGAAGCCGCCGGCCTCAAATACACCGCGTTTTACGCTTTCGGCAATATCGCGCAAGTGGGCATTGCACGGTGTAAGCTCAGACCAGGTATTACAGATCCCTATTACCGGGCGGCCGTCAAACATATCCTCCGGCATACCACGGTTTTTCATCCAACTGCGGTAGATGAAGCCCATTTTATCTTTTTTACCAAACCAATCGGTGCTACGGTATGCAGACATAGTATTATGGTGTTTTAACACGACATGCCATCCCCAAAAATTGAATGATAGTAGCCTTAAGTGTCAGTTTAATTTAAAATTGGTATTAACGATTGCAAAGTAAGAAATCTTTGAAATAAACTGGCAACAAATACAGTAGCGGAGTATTCATAATTCGTTAACAAAATATTACCTAAGTGTCAAAGTGATATATAAATACACATTCTTTAGAGTTGTGAACAAAATGAACAATAAATTAATAATTTAATTTTTTACCTTCAAACAATCTAAACCTTTTCATCTGTAATAAACAATTAAGCGGTAGTCCAAATTTAGGGGTTTGACTATACAATTAATAGTTTGAATTGGTAACGAGCCGGTGTAGCCCAAAACTGCACCGGCTTATTTTTTGCCCTGGATTCCAGATAATGACTTATAAGTCATTATTTTATGACATCCTGACTTATAAGTCGGCGTCGTCTATTTGCTCTTTTGGTTTTCTGTTTACATTCGTTTAACCAAATACCTAATAAGCTTATCCAATGAGTGTAAACCTTTTTTTGCGGACCTCCTTTATCCGCGTAAAATCTTATAGTACCACACCTGTTAAACTTTTGTTTATAGGGGCAGTACTATTACTATTTGCATTTACGCCGAATGACACCGACCCATTAGTCAGGATAGTAACTATTTTACAAAAGTGGACCGATAGTATCCCCCAAGAAAAAGTATACCTGCAAATGGATAAACCCTACTATGCACTGGGCGACACTATTTGGTTTAAGGGTTATATAACCATTGGCAGCAGGCATCAGTTATCTAAACTGAGCGGGGCTTTGTATGTCGATTTGATCAATGAGAAAGATTCGGTAGTAAAAGCGTTAAAGCTCCCCATAACATCAGGCATGGTAATGGGCGATTTTACTTTGGGCGATGATCTTAGAGAGGGTAGTTATCGTATCCGCGCCTATACCCAATGGATGCGCAATGCCGGTGAGGAATATTTTTTCGACCATACGTTTACCGTTGGCAACCTTGTATCGTATAACATAGTTACCAAAGCCGATTACCAATATAAAGACGTTAATAATAAGCCCGTATTAACTGCATTGTTAAATTACACTACCGATGACGGCAAGCCCATTGCCGGTAAAAGTGTAAATTATCAAATTGTCATCAACAAAAAAAACTTTTGGAGTGGTTCAGCTCAAACAGATGCGCAAGGCACTATACCCATAAAAATCGCTAATGATAACCACATCGACCTGGCAGGCGCATATATCCATACAACACTTAATAGCAGCGATAAGCATAGTGTAACCCGTGATTTCCCTATTAAAGCCGCGTTATCGCAAAGCGATGTGCAGTTCTTTCCTGAAAGCGGGAATTTGGTTAACGGCATTTCATCGCGCGTAGCGTTTAAAGCAGTAGGTGTTGATGGCCTGGGTACGCCTGTAACCGGAAAAATAGTAGATGAAACTAATGCTGAAGTTGCGCCGTTAATAACCCTTCATGCCGGTATGGGCAGCTTCATATTGCGACCACAAACCGGTAAAACTTATACCGCTCAAATCAGCTTTGCTGATGGCACTACTAAAACCGTAACACTGCCAAAAGCAATAGATGAGGGCTATGTATTAAGTGTTTATCAGCCTAATAAAGATAGCGTACTGGTCAGGATCAAGGCAACGCCGGTGCGTGGGCAAAACGTTAATTTTATTGTCCACAGTAATGGCGAAACTATATTTTCATCACCCGTAAAAATCACTAATGCCACAACATCGGTGTGGCTTAGTAAACAGTCGTTCCCTACCGGGATAGCGCAGTTTACATTGTTTAACGCCACCGGCGAGCCCTTAAATGAACGGATAGCATTTATCCGCAGCAACGACCAAATGCGTCTGGACCTGAAAACTGCCCGGGGCACCTATAAAAGCAAAGAGCATGTGAAGATTGAACTTGACGCGATGGATAGCAAAAGCAAGGGTGTCCCCGGCAATTTTTCGGTAACGGTTATTGACGAAAGCAAAGTGCCTTTAGATGAGAGCGCCGAAAGTACCATATTCTCCAACATTCTGCTAACTTCTGACCTTAAAGGGTACATAGAAAAGCCTAACTATTACTTTACCAATGATAACGATGAGGTAAACCGGGCGCTGGATAACCTGATGCTTACTCAGGGCTATCGCCGGTTTACCTGGAAAGAATTGGAAAATACTGTAAATACTAAACCAGCTTTCCCGGTTGAAGGATTGGGTTTTGGCATAGCAGGTAAGGTAACTACCCTTAGTGGTAAATTATTACCCGGTGCAAAGGTTAGCTTACTATCGTTAAAAGCCGGAGTAATGAAAGGTGAAACTACCGATGCTGAAGGGCGCTTTAAGTTTGATGGTATATTTTTAACCGATAGCGTAAAGTTTGCCGTGCAGGCGCGTACTGAAAAAGGCAGCGATAAGGTTAAAATAATTCTGGATAGTGTACCTAAGATGAAGATCGTCCATAACAAAAATATCGCTGATGTAAGCACCAATATATCTGCCACACTCAAAGCCTATTTAGAGAGCGGTAAAAAAGAAGATGATATTTATGAGCGTACCGGGCAATTAGATAAAGTGCATCGTTTGCGGGAAGTACAGATCAGGGCAAAAAAAATCGCCCCGCCGCCTTATAAGGATCAAGGAATGTACAGAATTCCTGATGGTCATGCGAGCAGAACCTATTTTATTCCTCCACAAGACGGCTACCCCATACCAGGCATCTATCTTCAGGGGCTACTGGCGCATAACGTAAGATTTGATCTCGTAAATGGCTCATTTATACCTAATAAACTTGTATTTTTAGATGGTCGCAAGCTTGCTGAGTCCGAAATAATTGATTTATTTAATGACGGTAGTTTTGAAATAGAAAGTATCGCTAAAATAGACATCGTGATGGGCAGCAAGGATAGAGATCCTTTAGCTTCAATGTTAGGTGGCCCTTCTATTCTAATCTATACTAAGAGAGATTACGTCAAGAAATTTTACAACCCCGGCCTAGTTAATATCACCCCAAAAGGCTTTAACAAAGCCCGCGAGTTTTATTCACCGCGATATGACAAACCGGGCAGCGCCATGAAACTGCCCGACCTGCGTACAACCATTTACTGGAACCCCTATTTAAAAACGGATGCCAATGGTAAAACATCATTCAGCTTTTATAATGCCGATGGACCAGGCAATTATAAAGTTATTGTAGAGGGCATTAATGCCGATGGCGAGTTGGGCAGGCAGGTATATAGATATACGGTTGACGGCGATCAGGCCGACCCTGCTTCATCATTCTTTACAGCACCTGTTAATACCGATAAAGGGCTTGCACAAATTAAAGCCCCGCTGGATAGCTTTAATCACCGTTTGCCGGTAGAGAAAGTATACCTGCATACCGATAAGCCGTACTATAATATTGGCGATACACTATGGTTTAAGGCGTATTTATTAGACGGGGTAAACCTCACCGCGTCAAAGTTAAGCGGGTTATTATATGTGGAACTGGATAATGATAGTGCAGAAATGGTGCGCCGTATCAGCATCCCCATTAAAGATGGCTTGGGTTGGGGACAGATCCCTTTAATAAAAGCTATTTTTAAAGAGGGTGGCTATACCTTGCGTGCCTATACCAATTGGATGCAGAATTTCGGCGAAGCTTATGTTTTTACTCAGCGTTTTTATTTGGGTGTACCAGCCGAAGATGCCTGGCTGGTTAAATCAGCAGCTACGGTTAGCCGCGTGGCTGATAAGGACCAGTTGCAGGTAGATTTAAAGCTTAATAAAGCTGATAAACTGGCTTCGCCCGTCGCCTTGCGAAAGGTGGAGGTGAAGATCTACGACCAATCGCATTATTTGTATAAAGAAGAATTGCAAACGGGCATAGACGGTAGCTTAAAGTTTAGCCATACCCTAAAAGAAAAAGCCGACGGCCGACGGATAAGGGTACAGCTTACATCTTTAGAGGAAGCCGATAACAACAAAGTGGTGCAAGTACCACTATCCATCAATCGCAACCAAAATATCGATCTGCAATTCCTGCCCGAAGGAGGTAATTTAGTCATGGGCTTAAAATCGACAGTCGGTTTTAAAGCCATTGCCGAAGACGGGCGGGGCACCCCGGTGTTAGGAGCAATATATGATGGTAACGGTAATGAGGTGGTGTCATTTGCAGCTATTCACAATGGAATGGGAGCATTCGAGTTCATACCAAAGGCCGGCGAAACTTATACTGCTAAAATGCTTAAACCGGTTAGTAAGGTATTTGCATTCCCTAAAGCAAGTGCAGCAGGTACAGTTATGCATGTAATTAATATTGAGCAGGATGAACCTTTAAAAGTAAGTATCGCTGGTATGAATACAATCCCTGCAGATAGCGCCTGCTATTTAATAGGAAGATCAAGAGGTGTGATATACTATTCTGAAAAGCTGGATAGTAACCGGCGCGATATCCGCGTTGATAAAAAATTGTTCCCGTCCGGCGTAGCCCGCTTCACATTATTTAAAGGTAAAACACCATTAAATGAGCGCGCGGTATTTATTGATAACCACGACGGATTAAAAGATCCGCATCACCCCTAATAAAACCGCTTACAAAAAGCGCGACAGCGTAGGTCTGAATATAGAGGTGAAGGACAAAAGCGGGTTCCCGGTTCAGGGTAGTTTTTCACTTGCTGTAACCGATGACTCGCAGGTTAGGGCGGATAGCCCGGGTAATACCAGTATTGCTGCCAGCTTATTGATCAATTCGGAATTAAAGGGAAATGTAGAATCGCCGGGCTACTACATCAACCGTAAAGATAAACAAGCCCGGCAGGCATTAGATAACTTGATGCTTACGCAAGGGTGGACGGGGTATGACTGGAAGGAGATTTTCGCTAAGCCTAAACCGGTAACATTTAAAGTAGAAAAAGAACTATTGGTAACCGGCCGGGTATCAAACTTAGGTAACAAGCCAATAGCCGCTGCCCCGGTTTTGATCTCATCAAAAAACCTTCATTTATTGCCAGCACTACTACTGATGCGAATGGGATATACACTTTCAAAAACCTGCCTGCAATAGATAGCGGATCATTTTTCATACAGGCGCGTACGGCAAAAGATAAAAAGTTAAACTTTGGTAATGTTAGTGTCGATCGGTTTAAAGCATTGCCAATCCCTGAAACTTTAACAAATCCGGTGTTGCCCTGGTATGTAAATAGCGATAGTGTACAACTTAATTATGTTAAACGCAAAGCCCAAATGGCTAATGATGCCAACCTGAAATTAACCGGCATCCAACTAAAAGAAGTAAAAATAAAAAGCAACAAAATAATCCCCGGCACATTTAACCGTAATGGCCCCGGTAAAGCTGATCTGATATTTGATCAGCAGGATATTAAAGAGTCGGCCGTTATGAATCTTTATCAGCTCATTAAACAAAAGCTTCCGGGTTTAAAAGTTGTTTATCAGGAAGGGGTTCCGACACTTAAATTGAACAATTACCTGGTTGTTATTGAAATTGACGGAGGCGGTTTGCCAATAAGAATGGATAAGCCTTATACAACAGAGCAATTGATAGATGAATTAAATCAATTCCCCATAATATCATTTATAGGCATGGAAGTAATGTACAACCGGAAATACATGTATAACTATGCCAAACCGCCAACTACAAAAGGTTTTCGAGGTATTGAAATTGAAAATTCTCAATTGTTATTTCAGGGGCTTCCGGGGCTTCCAAATTTAGCACCACCACCGCCTGAAGTGTTTTATAAAGTAGGTTATGAGCCGGGTACCGAACACCGGGTTAACGTGCTAACAAATGCTTCACGCGAAATTGCAGTTATCAGCATAACCACGGCAAATCACAACGGATATTATAAAAACGAAAGCCCCGATGTAGTTACTTACCGGCCATTGCCTATACTGTATCCGCAGCAGTTTTACAGCCCAAAATACAATGTAGCGCCGGGAGCGGTTATTGAACCCGATTACCGCGCAACCCTGCATTGGGAGCCAAACATCAGCACTGACCAAAACGGCAAGGCCAAGGTGTCTTTTTACACTTCGGATATCGCAGGTAAGTATACCGTGACCGTATCAGGCATTGATGTAACCGGGTGGATTGGTGATGGGCAAATTAAGATTAATAAGTAATGTGTATTATGAATTATAAAAAAATACTGTTAACACTGATGCTGTTAAGCAGTATGCTGAACCTGCTTGCGCAAAGAAGCAATGGATATTTAGTCCGGCAGGATAAGGACCTAATGCGAATTAAAGCACCATTGGATAGCTTTACCCGCAGGCTACCGGTAGAGAAAGTGTACCTGCATACCGATAAGCCGTACTATAACATTGGCGATACGCTATGGTTTAAGGCGTATTTGGTAGATGGGATACACCTCGCCCCCTCAAATCACAGCGGGTTATTGTATGTTGAGCTTGATGATGATAGTACCGTAGTGACGCGGCAAATAAGTATTAAGCTTAAAGATGGCATTGGCTGGGGACAAATCCCCCTGCCGAAAAGCCTCTTCCGCGAAGGGGGCTACACCTTGCGGGCCTATACCAACTGGATGCAAAACTTTGGCAGTAATTATTTTTTTAACAAGCGGCTATATTTAGGGGTACCTGCTAAAGACGCCTGGTTGGTGAGCGCTGCAACAACTATTAATCGCGTAGCCGATAAGGACCAGTTGCAGGTAAAATTAAAACTAAACCACGCAGACAAATTACTGTCGCCGGTTGGTGTGCGAACCGTGCAAGTTAAAATTTATGAGAGCCGGAATAATCAGTACGAGTTTCAGCGCTGGATCTATAAAGAAAAGTTACAAACCGGCATTGATGGTTCATTAACCATTAGTAAAACCTTAAGCGAAAAGCTGGATGGTAAACGGATGCGAATGGAAATAAGAAGCCTTGACAAGGCCGATGGCGACAAAGTGTTGCAAGTTCCGCTCAGTATTACCCGTAATCAAAATATTGACGTACAGTTTATGCCCGAGGGAGGCAAATTAGTAGCGGGTTTAAAATCTGTGATTGGCTTTAAAGCAGTAGCAGAAAATGGGCGCGGCACGGCACTGTTTCAGGGGAGTATATAACGCTAAAGGAGATCAGGTAACATCTTTTTCGGCAGTCCACAACGGCATGGGCTCGTTTGAGTTTACACCAAAAGCCGGCGAAGTTTATACTGCTAAGTTAAGCCAACCTATCGCTAAAAGTTATCCGCTGTCTAAAATCGAACCCGTTGGTACGGTAATGCATATTGATAATCCCGAAAAAAGCGATGTGTTAACTGTAACGCTTACAGGCTTGAGTTCATTGGGTACCGATAGCGCTTGCTATTTAACAGGAATTTCGCGCGGGATAATTTATTACTCTCAGAAGATAGCGCCCGATCAGGGTGTACTATCCGTCTCTAAAAATTATTTCCTTCGGGGATAGCACGATTCACGTTGTTTAAAGGTATTAAAGCTATAAATGAGCGTACGGCATTTATTGATGTAAATGATGCCCTGAATATTAAAATAACTGCCAACCGGGCTACCTACAAAAAAAGAGATAGCGTTAGTTTAAGTATCGATGTGAAAGATAAGTCCGGGTTCCCGGTACAAGGTAGTTTCTCACTATCCGTTACCGACGATTCGCAAGTTAAGCCGGATACTGCCGCTAATTATGGTATAGCAGCATCGCTTTTAATCAATTCGGAATTGAAAGGATATATCGAATCGCCGGGATATTATATCAACCGTACAGATAAACAGGCATGGAAGGCCCCGGATAACCTGTTGCTTACCCGGGGCTGGACGGGCTATGATTGGAAGGATGTGTTTACTCCTGCTAAACCTGTAGCATTTCCGGCAGAAAAAGAATTTAAAGTAAGCGGCTATGTTATAAACTTATCCCATAACCCCATTCCGGGTATCGAGATGATCCTGTCGTCGCAGAAACCGCAATTTGTTACCACCGGCATTACTGATAGCTCCGGCAGGTTTGTATTTAAAAACTTGCCGGCTATTGACAGCGGTTCCTTTTTTATCCGTGCAAACAATAAACGTGGCAGAAGTATGTTTGCATCTACTGTAGCTGTTGATCGTTTTAAAGCCCCACCCGTTATCTCTACTGCTAACGACCCTGTTTTACCCCGGTACGTAAACACAGATAGCACCACTATAAACAACATCAGGCTTAAGGCCCAAAAGCAGAACCTCGAAAACCTGAAACTTTCGGGCATTGTACTTAAAGAGGTTCAGATAAAAAGCACTAAAATAATTAAAGGTGCTTATTACCGTGGTGGTGCAAATTTAACTTTTGATGAAGAGGACATTAAAAAGTCAACCACAACTAACCTTTATGATCTGCTGAAACTGTATGTACCCGGCTTTAAAATAATACGCGATTGGAAATATCGCCATGGCGCGGTAACCATGAAAATTGGAGACGAGGATTTTATCGAACCCTACGATCTTATTTTGGACAATACCAAAAATATATATGAAGCACTTGGCGGCGCGGAAATACTAACCAACACAAGTGCTGACGGAGAAAAAAAAGAAAGGCACTGATTATCTTGATGATCCCAACTCAGCTGAGGATTTTATAGAATTACTTAGAGGATTTAAAGTAACCCGTTTAAAAGGTGTGCAGGTAGTATTAAGCCGAAGTTTCCCGCTGGGCTCCGTGGAGTATTACTTCGCTAAAATATATGTTACTACCACTAACGGCTTAGCCAAATGGATGCCTGCCAAACCCGGCACAACAACTTACCGGCCATTGCCAATACTGTATCCACAGCAATTCTACAGGCCTAAATATAACGTTGCCCAGCCTGCGGGCAGCGATGCCGATTACCGGTCTACCCTGCATTGGGAACCCAACATAACCACCGATGCCAACGGCAAAGCAAAGGTTTCCTTTTACACGTCTGATATAACCGGTAAGTATACAGTAACTGTCGCCGGGGTTGACGTAAGTGGATGGATTGGTGACAGCCAGATAAAGATAAATAAGTAAGCGGCGTTATTATGCGTTTTAAAAAGACCCTGTTAACATTTGCATTGTTTGCTATTGCGATAAACCTGCTTGCACAAAGAAGCAATGGATATTTAGCCACGCCTGATAAAGACCTGTTACGTATTAAAGCCCCGTTGGATAGCTTTAACCGCAGGTTGCCCGTGGAGAAAGTTTACCTGCATACTGACAAACCATATTATAATATTGGCGATACGCTTTGGTTTAAGGCATATTTATTAGACGGGGTAAACCTAACCGCATCAAAATTAAGCGGGCTGTTGTATGTTGAATTGGATGACGACAGCACTCAAATGGTGCGGCGCATTAGCATACTAATTAAAGAGGGTTTGGGTTGGGGGCAGATACCTTTAACCAAAGCTATTTTTCATGAAGGTGGTTATACCCTGCGTGCCTATACCAACTGGATGCAAAACTTTGGCGAAGATTATGTATTTAGCCGGCGTTTTTATTTAGGTGTACCGGCTCAGGAAGCCTGGCTGGTTAAATCATCGGCAGCAATTAACCGGGTGAATAATAAGGACCAACTGGATGTTTCGTTGATCCTAAAACGGTCAGACAAAGCATCATCTGCTGTAAGTTTACGTAAGGTCGAAGTTAAAATTTACGACCAAACACTTTATCTATATAAAAAGGAAATGCTAACCGGAATTGATGGTTCGTTAAAACTAAGCAGTATTTTAAGAGGTAAAACCGATGGCAAAAGGTTGCGTGTACAAATAAGAAGCCTTGAAGAACGGGATGGGGAAAAAAACATCCGTGGTTCCGTTGAATATCAATCGTCCTCAAAATATCGATGTTCAGTTTTTACCGGAAAGTGGCCACCGGTTGCAGGTTTAAAGTCGGTAGTAGGGTTTAAGGCTATAGGGGAGGATGGTAAGGGAACGCCGGTTTTAGGCGCGGTATATAACAGTAAAGGCATTGAGGTTGCATCATTCACAACCATCCATAATGGCATGGGTTCTTTTGAGTTTACACCAACCGCAGGCGAAACTTATACAGCTAAAATAAGCCAGCCAATCGTTAAAAGCGTCGTATTTCCTAAAGTAAGTGCCGTCGGTACAGTTATGCATATCGTTAATACGGAGACAGCCGGCGACCTGAAAGTGTCACTATATGCATCGGCTACAGTTTCACCTACCGATAGTAGTTGCTATTTAATAGGCACATCAAGGGGCGTGATTTATTATTCATACAAAGTGCAGCTTAACCAGCCTGATATCAGTGTTTCTAAGAAACTTTTTCCTTCGGGGGTAGTTAGGTTCACGCTGTTTAAAGGTAAAACACCACTAAATGAGCGCGCAGTATTCATTGATAATCACGACGAATTAAATATCGGCATCAAACCCAATAAAACCACTTACAAAAACGCGATAGTGTAAGTTTAAGCATAGAGGTTAAAGACAAAGGCGGGTTCCCGGTGCAGGGTAATTTTTCACTTACCGTTACTGATGATTCGCAAGTAAGGGCCGATAGTATTGGCAATTACAGTATCAATACCAGCATATTACTCAACGCCGATCTGAAAGGGAATATTGAAGGCCCCGGCTATTACATCAACCGCAAAGATAAACAAGCCTGGCAGGCTTTAGACAACCTGATGCTTACGCAAGGATGGACGGGCTATACTTGGGCGGATGTATTTACACCTAAACCAGTAAAGTTTTTAGCCGAGAAAGAATTTAAAATAACCGGCAGGGTATCTAACCTTTTAATAAGCCTGTTCCAAATTCAAAGGTGATAATTTCATCGCGCAAGCCATCTTTTTAACATTTGCTACAACAGATTCGGCAGGGATCTATGTATTTAAAAACCTGCCGAATATTGATAGCGGCTCGTTCTTTATCCAGGCTAATAACGACAAAGGCAAAAAGATAAATTTTGGCGAGATAACGGTAGCTAAGTTTAAAGCACCAAATATTCCCGGAACCTTACGCGACCAATTGCAGCCCCGGTATGTAAACAGCGACAGTGTACAATTAAATTATGTACTACGCAAAGCGGCAAGCAACAGTGATGATAATATAAAAATGACCGGAATAGTATTAAAAGAGGTAAAAATCAAAGAGAAAAGATTATTAAACTATCCCGCAATCCGCTTGGCGAGGCTGATGCCGACATTGTTTATGATGAAAAGGATATTAAAGAATCGGGAGTGCAAAATTTGTATGAGTTGCTAAAACAAAAAGTACCGGGTTTTAGGGTAGATAATTACTTCAGGTCCGACCATCCGTGGGGTGCAAAATTCCCTGCCAAGCCCAAAATCAATTATTTAGTTGTTAATATAAAACTTGACGGTGGCGGATTACCATTGCGTATTGACGATAGATACTCGGTGGAAGAGTATATAGACGAGATGAGCCAGATACAAATAGTAAACCTAACAGGTATTGAAGTAATTTTTACTGAACCACGCCTTAACAGGTTAAAAGCATTGTACCTTAAAGATTGGCCACCAATGCCAACTATTGTATTAACAACTAAAGATGGTTCCGGCTGGTATAGATCGGGTACACCCGGTGTGGTAACTTACCGCCCATTACCCGTAATGCATCCGCAGCAATTTTACAGTCCTAAATATAATGTTGCCCCGGTGCGATTACTTTGCCTGATTATCGCTCAACCATACACTGGGAACCCAACATAGCTACCGATCAAAACGGCAAAGCCAAAGTATCTTTCTACACGTCAGACATCGCAGGCGCGTATACAGTAACTGTCGCCGGGGTTGATGTAACCGGGTGGATTGGTGACAGCCAAATAAAGATTAATAAGTAAAAGTGGCCATATATGAACTATAAAAAAATTCTGTTAACACTTGTGCTGTTAAGCACTATACTAAACCTGCTTGCGCAAAGAAGCAATGGATATTTAGCCACGCCTGATAAAGACCTGTTACGTATTAAAGCCCCGTTGGATAGCTTTAACCGGAGGCTGCCCGTAGAGAAAGTTTACCTGCATACCGACAAACCATATTATAATATTGGCGATACGCTTTGGTTTAAAGCATATTTATTAGACGGGGTAAACCTAACCGCATCAAAGTTAAGCGGGTTGTTATATGTTGAACTGGATGATGACAGCGCACAAATGGTGAGGCGCATTAGCATACCCATTAAAGAGGGGCTTGGTTGGGCGCAGATGCCACTGGTTAAAAATATTTTCCACGAGGGCGGCTATACCCTACGCGCCTATACCAACTGGATGCAAAACTTTGGCGAAGACTATGTTTTTAGCCAAAGGTTTTATTTGGGTGTACCGGCCCGGGATGCCCGGCTGGTGAAATCGGCAGCGACAATAAGCCGCACAAATAATAAAGACCAGCTAAACGTAGAACTGAAACTTCGTAAAGCCGACAAATTTAGTTCGGCAGTTGGTATAAAAAAGGTAGAGGTGCGTATTTATGATCAGGACCATTATATATACAAAGAAGAACTGCAAACCGGCATTGATGGCTCGCTTAGATTTAGCCATGTATTAAAAGAAAGGGCAGACAGTCGTCGGATACGCTTGCAGCTTACTTCGTTAGAGCCAACTGACAATAACAAAGTTGTACAGGTTCCGCTCCCTATTAATCGAAACCAAAACATCGACCTGCAGTTTCTTCCCGAAGGCGGCAGTTTGGTTGCGGGGCTTACATCTATCGTGGGCTTTAAGGCTCTTGCCGAAGATGGACATGGCATATCCGTTCTGGGTGATATTTACAATGGTAGAGGTGATAAAGTGGCAACTTTTACCACTATTCATGATGGCATGGGTAGCTTTGAGTTTACCCCAAAAGCTGGCGAGGTTTATACAGCCCGGTTAAGCCAGCCAGTTGGAAAAAGTTTTGATCTGCCTAAGATCAGTCCTAACGGAACAGTTATGCATGTAGTAAATACAGAGCAGGGCAATACGGTTAAAGTAAGCCTAAAGGGCAATGGCTTCACTGCCTGCTGATAGCGCTTATTTTTTAATTGGCACTTCGCGGGGCCAAATTTATTACTCTCAAAAGGTAGAACTTAGCCATGGGAGAGCTAATGATCAACAAACGGCTCTTGGCTTTATTAGGTCTTTATCCTGCCGGATAAATATCCATTGCTTCTTTTGCGCAAGCAGAGATTCAGCATAGTGCTTAACAGCATCAGTGTTAACAGTATTTTTATAATTCATATATGGCCACTTTTACTTATTAATCTTTATTTGGCTGTCGCAATCCTGAACCCGGCGACATTACCTGCATGTAAAAAAAAAAATGCAACTTTACCATTTGATGGTAGCTATGTGGGTTCATGGTTAATCAGGCAAAAGCTGTCGCACCGAGGGCTGCTTGTCTGTTGAGACTGTAAACTGCTGCCTGTCCAGTAATGAAGCGACCAGTGCCCACACCGGTGTACCAGTGCCAGCCGGAACCTCAGTTGTTAATGCAATGGTTGTGGTAACAGGTTGTGCTTTGTAGGCGCGGTTCAAAAATGCATACTCTTCCGCCGATCTATCAGCCTACGTGTCCGCCGCCGTCAAGTTAACTGGCAAATGGTGATTTTGGGCAACGTACGCCTGTTATGGACAATAATCTTTTTCTCTTTGATCCACTTTATCAACCCTTTTATATATTCCGGTCATTTTGAAAATAGCATTTGCCGTTGCAATCGACGCTATTAAGTTCCCATTGTAATGGTTGAGCGATATACCGAAGTCGCCGGGCACAGCATTATTTGGGACAACTTGCTGCGGATGTAATGACTAGCTCTGTTCAGCCGGCATCTTTGGTTGTTAATCGCCAAAGGCCTCTTTTGCCTTTGAAAACGGTTCGGTAGCCACTTCATACCTGTTAGGTGTAGCCCGCTCATCATATTCGACGGGTTTTCGCAAGTATTAACAACTAAATCCCCTGCCGAATCTGTTGGACGCAATATTATCTGACAAAACCCGACGCGTTTTGGCAACTATCACCATTGAGCGGAATATCCTTTTTCATTAAAGGTTTTATAATCTTTTCTCTGCCGTATTCCGGTAAATTCTCACTGTTATACGCAATTTAGGTATAATTTGGTACATCCGCCCAGCCGTCCATCAGCATCGGGTTGTGCAAAGCCTGCCGGGCTGTTTATCTTTGCGGTTGATGTAGCCGGGACCTCAATGTGCTGGTATTGTTGCTGTAATTGCCAACACTCGAATGTCAGTAACGGCTGGTGAAGTACCCTGCCATCTTAACCAATAAATTTTTGTGGTTTCTGTGTTTGTTCGCCGTGTCGTCGTGATTATCAATGAATGCGCGCGCTCGGTAGTGGTGTTTTAAGCAGCGTGACTAACTACCCCGGCCAGTACCGTGGCTGGTCGCTACTTTTTATGGTACGCCCCTATGATAAATAGCAACTACTGTAGGTAAACGTAGCCGATGCATGCGTGACGTTCGTAACGGCTATGCATAACTCTTGCCGACGGCTCCTTGCAGAAATACGTTGCACAACGATTATTTTATTGCTTTGTATATGCCTGCGGTTGTCTTAAACAAGAGAACCCCATGCCGTATGGATGGTTGTGAATGATGCAACCTCAATGCCTTTATATACCGCTACAAACCCTAACACCGACTTTTAAGAAACAGCGGCCAGGTAATACCCGGCGAAGGACGATATTCAACGGAATGATTTTTCCCCCATCCGCCTGAGCTTCTTGTTACGTATTATCGGATCTTAAACTTCGCGTTTTCTTGATAATAATTCAGTTCTTTCTTTTTTTATACTAGACAAAGTGTTTGGTCATGCTTCGACGCGTAACTTGCGGCTGTCTGACCGTTTAGGGTCAGTTGATCGCAATGTCGCCCGGTTGATACTGCTGATGAATTGCTTGACCAGCTAATTACACCTAAATAAAGCATGCTGCGATCTTTGCCCGTATAGGCTGCCGCAGTATAACCACCTTCATGAAAGATAACAGTTAAGTACCTTACAAACCCTCTTTAGTAGTATAGCACAATGTACCATTGTGTCGTCATGTATGGCGGCACCGCAGTACGATGGTTATCTAATAAACTGCGGCAAACACAAGCGTATGCCAGTATTGTATGACGATCGTATGCTGAACTCACGAGCCTGCTAAGCTACATCAACGAACAGGTGAGCGTGGCTAAATATCCATTGCTTCTTTGTTCAATTATCGCAAACTAACTGCAAGCAATCTGAAATGTTCGGCACGCCAATCGCGCAAAGCACTTATTTGTGCAACGATATCGCACGTCGGCTTGCATTTGATACCTGCCGGTTTGTAAAGACCTTTGCTTTATAGACCCAATAATTATCCCAATGTGCAGAAGATGGGCTCGGCGCAGGTAACAGCGTTCCTGACCCAGGCCTGTTGAGGCCCCAGCAGCCAGTGCAGTGACCGGCTGTGTTGCCGGGGCTGACGAGCCATCCGGTGGCCCAGTGTGTGGCTATGTTTGGCGAAGTGGCGCCTCCCTGGGCCCGGCAGCCGACCCCAGCTACCTGCCACTGCGGTGCCAAGTCCTCTAGTAAATCTCGGCTTTAGTTATCAAGGATAATCGTTCTTTTTCTTTTCTCCGTCCTTGCTGTGTTCGAACCAGTCTTTGCGCCAAACAACTTGTTTTTGTGTTGTCGAAACAGATCGTCAGAGGTTCCTCTCGTCTCTGGCTTCATGATTGCACCACACCATGAAACCATTTGTTGTCCCAAAGCCGGGTACGTTCAACGAATCATAAAGGTGGTTGTGGTTGACGTATTATATTTCATCAAAGAGATTGAAATTCTGCCACCCTGTTAACGCCTTTAATGACACAGTGCTTTGTATCTGAACCTCTTTGCCAATGCCCCGGGTTCCGGGTTTTCCAGGTGCCACGCAAGCCGGTGTTGTTTATAATTGATTGTATGTTTACATACCAAGTAAATGAGATAAGATTGTAAGAAGACTAAACGATCAGCAACTACGGTGAAACATGCTCTGCCGTTTGCCTGAATGAGACCATGACGCGCCGACGAGTTTTGCGCCGAATATCGTAATGCCGGTAACGTTTCTCGACGACAGAGATCATCTCGATACCCGG